>JAUMYD010000040.1:10399-12771 GCA_030528765.1 Bacillota bacterium | reverse complement strand
TTCAGCTGCGCACGCAGTTCCTTATTTTCCTCCAACTGAGCGATGAGCATTTCCAGCACTTTATTATGCAGCTGCGCCTGGGTTTTGATCAGCTGATTGCGCAGCGATTCGTTTTCTTCCATTTGAGCGATGAGCATTTCCAGCATCTCGCTACGGCTCATGCGCCTTACCTCTTTTTTCGCCATCGAGCCCTCCGAATTCTTCCGCTTTTTGATCAAAAAACACAGGCAAATCCCATATCTGGGTAAGAAAACCGGATGACACCCAAAAACTGGTATATTCGCTGCAGGAATTTTTATACCGAAACCACCGAATCAGAAGCAAGCTGCTCACGCTGGGATCAAAAGCAAATTTAGCCATTTTTGGGCATAGTCTTACAGAAAAAATGTATCACAAAAGAACAATAAAGTCAAGGAGAATAAAAAAAATAATAGCAGAAAGAGCCCCTTACTCTTTCCCGAAAAAGCGCCAAAAAGCGACAAAGCCCCTTCGGGATAAATTCCGGCCGGCCTGCCCATTTCCTCTGCCTTTGCGCGTTTCTTATATTTATACACTTTAAGCGAATTAAACGAAAAAAGGGAGAGGCTTTTTCTCTGCCCCTCCCAAGTGTGCTTCCGTTTCAGATCGGTTCCACACTGAAACCACAGTCATCCATGGCGGCGATGGCTTTTTCCACAGCAGCCTGATCGCCCCGGATCTCCACGCTGTGCTCCTCCAGGGTTACAGTGAAATCCAGCCCCTCCCCCTGCAGAGCCTTGCTGATCCGTTCCACGCATTTTCCGCAATGCATATCCGGCACTTTCAAAAGAGTCATGTTCTTTCCTCCTCTTATTTTTATCCTTCCGCTGCAGTTGGGCTGCAGCAAGCCCTTTCCAAAGCAAAGTCTTTTTCAAATTCCTTCATATTATAATTATAAATATTAAACAAACCGGGATCAGTGCCCTCCGCAGCGTTTTTCCGCGCTCCCCTTAGCCGGGCAGCAGGGCTCAATCCAGCTTCTTCGTGCGCAGGCGCAGGGCATTTGAAACCACGAAAAGAGAGCTGAGCGACATGGCCAGCCCGCCGATCATGGGGCTGAGCAGCAGGCCAAAGCTGGGATAAAGCAGACCGGCGGCAATGGGAATGCCGATCACGTTATAGCAGAAGGCCCAGAAAAGGTTCTGCCTGATCCCCCGGATGGTCAGATGGCTCAGACGCACCGCCCGGGCCACATCCTGCAGATCATTTTTCATCAACACCACAGAGCCGGCCTGAATGGCCACATCACTGCCGGCCCCCATGGCACAGCCCACATCTGCCTGGGCCAGAGCCGGGCCATCATTGATGCCATCCCCCACCATGAGGACAGTGTGCCCCTCTTCCTGCAGGCTGCGGATGCGCCCGGCCTTTTCTCCCGGCAGCGCCTGGGCCAGAACCCGGTCAATGCCGGCCTCTGCGGCGATGTGCTCTGCAGTGGCCTGGTTATCCCCGGTCAGCAGAACGGTGGTCAGACCCATCTCATGCAGGCGGCGGATGGCCGCAGGCGAGCTTTCCTTAATGGTATCCGCCACACTGACGCAGCCCAGATATTTTCCGGGCTCTGCCATGAGCAGCGGCGTTTTCCCCTGCCGGGAAAGCGTCTCGATCTCTACCTGCTGCGCCTTGCTCAGGGCAGCACCGGCTTTTTCCAGAAGCACCCGGTTCCCCATGAAGAGACGGCGGCCGCTTTCCAGCTCCACCTCCACACCGCTGCCGGTGTGGCTCTGGAAGGACTTGATCTGCTCCGGCAGCGTGCCCCGAAGATTCTCTGCCTCTGCTGCCCGCAGCACAGCCCCGGCCAGGGGATGCTCAGAGCGTTCTTCCACCAGAGCCGCCAGGGAAAGCAGCTCCCGGGGGGAGATCCCCTCCACAGGCAGCAGCTCCGTGACCTGGGGCTGACCTGTAGTCACAGTGCCGGTCTTATCCAGCACCACAACATCGGCTTTGTGCAAAATTTCCAGGGCCTCGCCGCTGCGAATGAGAATGCCGTGGGAAGCACCAAGGCCGGTTCCCACCACGATGGCAGTGGGCGTGGCCAGGCCCAGGGCGCAGGGGCAGGCGATTACCAGAACAGAAGTAAAAATGCGCAGCGCAAAGGAAAGCTCCTGCCCGCTGAAGAGCCAGACCGCTGCGGAAAGCACAGCAATGCTGATCACGATGGGCACGAATATGCCGGAGACCTTATCCGCCAGCTTGGCGATGGGAGCCTTGCGGCCCTGGGCCTCCTCCATGATGCGGATGATCTGGGAAAGGGTGGTATCCTGCCCCACACGGGTGGCTTCACAGCGCAGATAGCCGCTGCGGCTGGTGGTAGCTGCCGATACGCTGTCGCCTGCCGACTTGTCCACCGGGAT
>JAUMYD010000040.1:0-10389 GCA_030528765.1 Bacillota bacterium | reverse complement strand
CTGCACATAAAGAGCGCCGCTGCCATTCAGGGTGCCGCCCAGAACCTCGCTGCCGGGGCCCTTTTCTACGGGCAGGCTTTCCCCGGTGAGCAGGGATTCATCCACGCCGCTGACCCCTTCCTGCACGATGCCGTCCAGAGGGATCTTGCTGCCCGGCTTCACCAGCACCAGGTCCCCCACGGCCAGCCGGGCCACGGGAAGCTCCTGCTGCTGCCCATTGCGGATGCGGATGGCCGTATCCGGGGTCAGCTCCATCAGGCTGCGGATGGCGCCGGTGGTCTTGCTCTTGCTGTTGGCCTCCATATGCTTGCCCAGCATGACCAGAGTGACCACGATGGCGGCGGATTCATAATACAGATGATGCACCTGGCTGGGATCATCACTCAGCAGGAAGGTGGTAACAAGGCTGTATAGAAAAGAACAGGCGCTGCTGATGCCCACCAGAGTATCCATATTGGGGGCACCGTGGAAGAGGGCAGAAAAGCCCTTCGTGAAAAAGCGTCGGCCGCACCAGAGCACGGGGATCGTCAGCAGCAGCTGCACCAAAGCAAAATTCACCGGATGGCTGTGCATATCCAGAAAATCCGGCAAAGGCATGCCCAGCATATGCCCCATGGAAAAAACCAGGATCAATCCGCCGCAGACGGCAGAGACCCAGAGCTCCCGCTTACGCAGCTGTTCCTCCCTGGCGGCCAGCTCTTCCTGCAGTTCCAGGCCGGCCTTTGCCGTCTCCGTTGCCTCCGCCTGCCAGGGCTGAGCAGAAAAGCCGGCTTTCTCCACCTTGGCCATGATCTCCTCCGGGCCGGTCTGGGCTTCATCATAGCGGATCGTCAAACGCTTGGTGGTAAGATTCACAGCGCTGCTTTCCACACCGGGCAGCTTCCCTGTGACCCGCTCCACCGCAGCAGAGCAGGCAGCACAGCTCATACCATCGATCAGATAGCATTCTTCTTTCATGCTTTATCCCTCTTTTCGCGGTATTCGCCTGCCGGAGCAGACGGTTTATTATCACTAACTCCTAGCTATATTATAGGACATAAACAAATAAAAGTAAAGGGGCAGAAAAGGTTTTTTTCGAAAGCCCGGTATCAGCCCGGCAAATCAAACCCGGCTGCACTGCACAGCAGATATTCCTCCCGGCACAAACCGTACCAGCACAGCTCTCCTCCTGCTTCCGGAAGGTCCGGAAGGATCCCCTCCGGTGGGGATTCCAGCAGGCGAAAGCCGCAGCGCTCGTTAAAGGCCCGGGTGGGCAGGTTCCCTGCATCCGTATACATATAGATGCTCTCCAGCCCCAGTTCATCAAAGGCGACAGGCAGCAGCTCCGCCACCGCTGCCCCGGCCAGCCCCTTTCCCTGTGCTGCAGGGAGCAGGCCGATGCTGAATTCTGCCCGGCGCTTTTCTTCATCGATATTTTTCAGGCTGAGCAGCCCCACCAGCTGATCCGCTTCATTCACGATGGCCCGATGCAGATCCCCGGCACAGAGCATTGTGCCCAAAATGAAGCCTTCCATATCTTTCAGGCAAAGACTGCTGCTCTCCCCCCGGAAAAAACGACCGCCCCGGGGATCCTGTGCCCAGGCCAACAGAGCGGGGGCATCCCGAAATTCCAATTCCCTCGTTATCATGTTTCTCTCCTGCTGATCCTCTCCAAATTCGAATGAAAAAAGGGGCGGCTCAAAGAGCCGCCCCGAAAGAACACATATGATAAAACAGGATTAGACGATACCCTGAGCCAGCATAGCATCAGCAACTTTAACGAAACCACCGATGTTGGCACCGTCAACATAGTTGATGTAGCCATCTTCCTTGACACCGTGTTCCACGCAGGTGTTGTGGATGCCGAGCATGACGCCCTGGAGTTTGTCCAGAACTTCTTCTTTGGTCCAGTTGTAGCGCATGCTGTTCTGGGACATTTCCATACCGGAAACTGCTACGCCGCCAGCATTGGCTGCTTTGCCGGGGCCGAAGGGGATCTTCGCTTCGACGAAAGCGTCAACTGCTTCTTTGGTGCTGGGCATGTTGGCTGCTTCAACAACAGCTTTGACACCGTTGGCCAGCAGGGTCTTGGCATCGTTGCCGTCCAGCTCGTTCTGGCAGGCGGTGGGGATAGCCACGTCGCAGGGAACTTCCCAGGCGCGGCGGCCTTCGCGATATTCGAAGCCGTATTCGGTAGCGAAATCCTTGATGGGACGACGATAGACGGCCCACAGGGGTTTCAGGAATTCCAGATGTTCGGCGGTGACGCCGGTGGGAACGTAAACATAGCCGAAGGGATCGGCGACGGTGACAACTTTGCCGCCCATGGCGTTGATCTTTTCGATCAGGTAGCAACCAACGTTACCGGCGCCGGAGATGGTGACGGTTTTGCCTTCGAAGGTGCCCAGGCCGTTCTTCTGGAGAACGTGATCGGTGAAGTAAGCAACACCGTAGCCGGTGGCTTCGGTACGGCCCAGGGAGCCGCCGTAGGTCAGGCCTTTACCGGTGAGAACGCCTTCATAGCGGTTGACCAATTTCTTATACTGGCCGAAGAGGAAACCGATTTCTCTTGCGCCAACGCCGATATCACCGGCGGGAACGTCGGTATCGGGGCCAACGTGACGATAGAGCTCGCTCATGAAGGACTGGCAGAAACGCATAACTTCAGCGTCGGATTTGCCGATGCCGTTGAAGTCAGCACCACCCTTGCCGCCGCCCATGGGCAGGCCGGTCAGGGAGTTTTTGAAGGTCTGTTCGAAGCCCAGGAATTTCAGGGTGCCCTGAGTTACGTTGGGAGCAAAACGCAGGCCGCCCTTATAGGGGCCAATGGCGCCGTTGAACTGGACACGATAGCCGCGGTTTACCTGAACCTGGCCATTGTCATCAACCCAAGGCACACGGAAGCTGATCACGCGTTCGGGTTCAACCATACGTTCCAGCAGGCCCTGTTCCAAATATTTGGGGTTGGCGTTTACGAAAGGAGCCAAGGATTTGATGACTTCCTCAACGGCCTGATGGAATTCAGGCTCGGCAGGGTTTTTTGCCACCACGTTTTCCATGAATTTACTGACGTCAAGAGACATTATTGTATTCCTCCTTTTGTTAACCCTCATGGCAGATGCCATGAGATAATGAACGAACTTAGCAGGCAGAGGGACAGACTTATCCCCTCTACCATTTCCATGGTACAACTTTTGTTCGGAGAATGCAAGCCCTTTCTCTCCTTTTCTTAGAAAAGTTCATTGATTCTATCTATGCTGCGCACAGTATATTCATTTTTCTGCTGCAAAGGAAAGACAGGAGCCGCTATTCCAGAACCAGCAGTGCGTCCCGCAGCATTTCCAGCGCCAGCGCCCTGTGGCTCAGGCCATTCTTTTCTGCCTGCGGCAGCTGGGCCATGGTTTTCCCCTGCTGCGGCAGATAAAACAAGCTGTCATAGCCAAAGCCGCCTGCCCCGCTTTCGGAGAAAGCGATCTCCCCGGGAACGCAGGCCTCCCGCAGGACACATTCCCCACCGGGCATAGCCAAGGCCACAGCGCAAACAAAGGCAGCCTGCCGCTGCCCCGCAGGGATCTGCTCCATTGCGGAGAGCAGCTTTTTCCGGTTGGCAGCGTCATCCTGCGCCTCCCCGGCATAGCGGGCAGAATAAATACCCGGCGCGCCGTCCAGTGCTTCCACGGTGAGGCCACTGTCATCCGCCAGAGCGGGCAGGCCGCTGCTTTCTGCGGCAGCACGAGCCTTCAGAGCCGCATTGGCCTGAAAGCTGTCCCCATCCTCCTCCGGCGCCTGGTAGCCGGGGATATCTTTCAGGCAGAGCAGCTCCTCCACAAAAACGCCGCAGCCAGCCAGAATCGCCCGGATCTCCTCGATTTTATGTGCATTTCCGGTAGCGATCAACAATTTACGCATCTTTTCTCCTCCCGCATTTCATGGATTCTTCATATTTAAAAAGGAACTTCCCTTCCCCTGCTTCCGTCTTATCAGCAATCCCCCGCCCCCTTCGGAGACAAAGGCAGGGCATGGTCATCATAGCATTGCAGCTGTCCTTCTGTCAAATCCTTCCGATCCCGGCATATTAAGAAAAACTTAATCGTTTCTCTGCTTTTTTCTTAAAACAAATTCCTGCTATACTTGGGGCGGCCGAAGATATCTGAAATGAGGTTAAAAAAATGGATGGTATTTTGGAAAAAAGTCTGGAAATCTTCTTTCTTCTCCTGAAAATCTTCTCCTTTTATTTTGCAGGGCTGGCCCTTTTTGGCCTGCTGAAGCCCAAAGCTCTGCCGGAAACAGAGCAGCGGCTGAAATTTGCCGTGCTGCTGCCTGCCCGGAACGAAGAAAGCTGCATCGCAGCCGCTGTAGAAAGCATCCTGAATCAGGACTACCCGCCGGAGCTGGTGGATGTATTTGTGATCCCCAACAACTGCTCGGATGATACTGAGGGCGCGGCCAGGCGAGCCGGGGCAAGGATCCTTCCGGTCTCCCCGGCGGTTCGCAGCAAGGGTGCCGCCCTGCGGGAAGGGGCAGCGCAGCTGCTTTCCAATTCGGATCACGAAGCCTTCTGTGTTTTTGACGCAGACAACGAAGCGGACAGGCACTTCCTTTCTGCCATGAACCGCAGCCTTTGCGGAGGTGCCCGGGTGGCGAAAAGCCGCATCCTGGCTAAAAATGCCGGGCAATCCTGGGTCTGCACCTGCTATGAGATCTATTTCTGCTTCGCCAATCTTTTTCTGAACCGGGCCCGTGCTGTGCTGGGGCTTTCTGCCCGTCTGATCGGCACCGGCTTTGGGATCCGCCGGGATTTTCTGGAGGAGATCGGCGGCTTTCCCGCAGAGACCATCACCGAGGATGCAGAGCTTTTCGCTCTCTGTGCAGCCAGAGGAGAGAAAATCGCCTTCTGTGGGGCAGCCATCACCTATGACGAGGAGCCCCTTTCCTTTCGCACCTCTCTGGTGCAGCGCCGCCGCTGGATGAGCGGCATCATGCAGGTCACGGGCCTGAAGCTGAAGGCCCTGCTGCCCGCCATCCTGAAAAGGCAAGGCGGCCTGCGGGCGCTGGATGCCTGCCTGCAGCTGTGCTTCGGTTATGTGCAGGCCCTTCTCCCCTTTGCCCTGCTGCTTTCCTGGCTGCCGGATTGGGAAGCGGCCCTGGCTGGGCTGCCCCTTTCCCTGGCTTTGGGCTACGGGGCTGCAGTGGCCCAGGCCCTTGCCGCACTGCTGCTGCAAAAACGCTTCCGCTCCCGCCTGCTGCCGGGCATTTTGCTCTACCCTCTCTTCCTTTTTTCCTTCATCCCCCTGCAAAGCCTGGCCCTGCTGAAAAAGATCCGGGTCTGGCAGGAGATCCCCCATACGGGCGTGCGGCAGTTTTCCGCCGAAAAAAAAGCATGCCCACGCAGCATTGCATAAAAACAAAGAACAGCCTTTATCTGTGTTTTAAGACAAGAATTGATCAGCAGAAGAAGCCGGCTCGCGAAGCACCTTTGCTCCCGCCTGCCGGCTTTTTCTCTGGAGCTTTTCCCGATTGACGGACATCAGCCCACAGCAAAATCCATGGAAACTTCCACTGTTTTTTTGGGGAAAGCTATGCTATACTATAAATATTATGATAGAAGTATTGTATCTACTATATATCTATAGGAGACTTTCATCATGAAAATGACCGATCTTACACATCAAATTACCGAAGAGATGCTTCTCTTTCCCGGAACGGCTCCGGTTCGCCTGGAACGGATCGGCAAGCCTGATGGTCGGCAGACCAATCTTTTTCTGAACAATCATGTCGGCACGCACATTGATGCTCCGGCTCATGCGGAGATCGCCGGAAAATTCCTGGAAGAGCTCCCGCTGGAACGATTCTTCGGCCTGGCGCTGATGCTGGATGTCAGCGAATTCCGCGGCCGCAGCATCCCGCTGGAATTTCTTGAGCAACATGCGGATGAACTGCGCTTCTCTCAGTTCCTGGTGCTGAACAGCGGCTATCACAAGCTTTGGGGAACAGAAGAATATATGAAGGATTTCCCTGTGCTTTCCACCGAGGCGGCGCTTTATCTGGCCAGCTTCCCGGAGCTTTCCGGCGTGGCGATGGATATGCTCTCCGCAGACCCGGCAGACAGTGAAGAGCTGCCGATCCACCACATTCTGCTGCGGGAAAGCAAGCTGATCGTGGAGAACCTGGCAAATCTGGAAGCACTGGAAGGGGAGCATTTCCTCCTTTCCGTGCTGCCTCTTTCTTTCGAAAAAGCGGATGCCAGCCCGCTGCGGGCTGTTGCCTTCCAGGCACCGGCCGGCATCTATTACCCCAAATAAAGAGCAGGGCTTTCCAATGCCCGGGAGAATCCCATGAGCTATACTGCCCTTTACCGCCGGTATCGCCCCCAGTGCTTCGGCGATTTGATCGGACAATCCCATATCAGCCGTGTTCTGGCCGCTGCGGTACGCCGGGATGAACCCGTCCACGCCTACCTTTTCTGCGGCCCCAGGGGCACGGGAAAAACCTCTGCGGCCCGCATTCTCGCCCGAGCCATCAACTGCCAGCAGCCCACGGAAGCAGGGGATCCCTGCGGCCTTTGCCCGGCCTGTCAACGGGATCTGGCGGGAGAAAGTATGGATGTGATCGAGATCGACGGTGCCTCCAACCGGGGCATCGATGAGATCCGAGATCTGCGGGAACGGGTGAAATATGCACCCGCCCAGGAAAAGCATAAAATATATATCATCGATGAAGTCCACATGCTGACGGATCAGGCCTTCAATGCCCTGCTGAAAACACTGGAGGAGCCACCCCGCCATGTAATATTCATCTTTGCCACCACGGATCCGCACAAACTGCCTTTGACCGTTATCTCCCGCTGCCAGCGCTTTGATTTTCGCCGCATCAGCAGCGAAGAGATCGAAAAACACCTGCTGAAAGTGGCAGAAAAAGAAAATATCCCCCTGGCAGCGAAAGCTGCTGCCCTGATCGCAAGGAAGGCCGATGGCGGCATGCGGGATGCAATCAGCCTGCTGGATCAGTGCAGCGGTGTCTTCCACGGAAATCAGGAGGAAGAGACGATCAGCCAGGAAATGGTGGCCTCCCTGCTGGGTGTGGTGGATCGAAGCTTCGTGCTGGAGCTGCTTCGGGAGCTGCTGGCGCAGGATCTTCCCGCGGTGCTGGCCCGGGTGGATCAGCTGGTGAAGGCCGGCAAGGATCTGCGGCAGGCGCTCAGTGATCTGCAGGAAGTGATCCGGGACAGCCTGCTGCAGGTGATGGCAAAGGATGCTGCACTTCCCGAATGGGCCGCCGCTGCCAGCCCCGGAAGGTATCTGGCCCTGCTGCAGGCACTCAGCGAAACGGATAACCGAATGCGCTTTGCCCCCTCCCCACGGATCAGCCTGGAGCTTTCCCTGATGCGGGCCTGTGGCCTGGCTGCAGAAATGCCCACCACAGAAAGAAAAGCACAGGCCGCAGCCGAACCAGCGGCAGCAGCAAAAAATGCAGAGGAAAAAGCAGCAGCCCCCAAGGCTGTGCCCCCTGCCCGGAAAAAGCCCGAAGCAAACAGCCCGCCCCCGGAAAAAGAGACACCGTCCCGGTCCGCAGCCCCCCTGGTGGAGATCGGGAAGATCCGTGCACTCTGGCCGCAGGTCCTGGCCTGGCTGGAAGGGAAAAACCCCGGCCTGGCTCAGCTCCTGCAGGATTCCCTGCCGGATCATGTGGAAGGGCGGATCCTGCACATCGATTTCCCGCCGGAGATGGCAATTTTTATCAATAGCTTTGGCAAGGATGGACAGTATAAGACCCTGCTGGAAAATGCGGTGAACAGCGCCTGCCGCTCTTCTCTCAGCATCCAGCCCTTCATCGGCCAGCCCCGCCCGGAAAGGCCCAAAGCCGAGCCAGGCAAAAAAGCAGCCCGGGAGCAGGAGGATCACGAAGAGATCCCCTTCCCGGAGGATGCGCCCCCGGAAGAGGACAGCCTCTTTTAAGCAGGAGAGGAAAACGCCTGCAGCCTTTGCACAACAAAGATGCAGGACACACATATCATAAAAAAGCGGCCGCACCCATGCCGCAGAAAAAGCTACAGGAGGAATACCAATGGGAATGAATATGCAGCAACTGATGAAGCAGGCCCAGAAAATGCAGCGGGAAATGCAGAAGGCCCAGGAAGAGCTGGCCTCTGCCCAGGTGGAAGGCATCAGCGGCGGCGGCATGGTGAAAGTGACCGCCACCGGCGCACAGGAGATCGTTTCCATCTCCATCGATCCGGAGATCGTGGACCCGGAGGATGTGGAAATGCTGGAGGATCTGGTGCTGGCTGCCGTGAAGGAAGCACTGGCCAATGCCCAGGCCCTGGCCAGTGAAAAAATGGGCCGGGCCACCGGCGGCATGAACCTGCCCGGCATGGGGATGTTCTAATGGCCTATCAGTATCCGGAGGCACTGAACCGCCTGGTGCGTGAGCTGGCCTCTCTGCCGGGGCTGGGGCAGAAAGCCGCCCAGCGCCTGGCTTTTCATCTTCTGGGGAAGGAAAGAGTGGAGGCCGTGGCACTGGCCCGCTCCATTGTGGAGGCCCACGATGCAGTGCGGCCCTGCCCACGCTGCGGAAATTATACGGATCAGCCACTTTGCCCTGTCTGCACAGATCCAAGACGGGATCACAGCCAACTCTGCCTGGTGGAGGGCGTGGCGGATCTGATCAGCATGGAACGCTCCGGCAGCTACCAGGGGCTTTATCATGTGCTGGGCGGCGTCATCTCCCCCATGGATGGAGTGGGCCCGGAGCAGCTGGCCCTGCACTCCCTGGAAAAACGCCTGCAGGAGGAGTCCATCAAAGAGCTGATCATGGCCACGAACCCTACGGCAGAGGGGGAAGTGACCGCCCAGTATCTGGCCAAGCGCCTGCGCCGGGAGGGCCTGCGCATCACGCGGCTGGCGCACGGCATGCCGGTGGGCGGCTCCCTGGCCTTTGTGGATGAAGCCACGCTGGATCTGGCCATGAGCGGACGCCGGGATCTTTGATCCCTCCCAGGCTCCAGCTTATAATTAAAAAACAAGTCTCAATCTCGTTTGGTGTTTCTGCCGCTCCTGGCCTCTTTCCCCTTATATGGAACGGACATCCTAAAAAGGACGAAGAATTGCACGAAACACCTGCAAACAAGCCCTCCGCCGGTCTTCTGGCTGACAGCTCCTTTGCACAGAGCTTTCATGGGAAACACCCGGACGATTGGGAAAAAACAAAAAGCCGGGCTCTGGGAGCTTCCCAGCCCGGCTGCTCTGTTTTTGCTGCGGAGATGCTTTTTTCTCATAGCCGGGAACAGCGCGGCCGGGGAAGGAAGGGCTCTCCCGCGGCCCGGCCGGAGATACTTTGAATGCTTGCCCAAGAAAGGATGATTTTTATGCGGATCGGTATTTATGGCTATGGCAACCTGGGGAAAGGGGTGGAGGATGCCATTCACCGGAACCCGGATATGGAGCTGGCAGCTGTTTTCACCCGGCGGCAGCCGGCTTCCCTGCGGATCGCCACGGAAAATGTGCCGGTGCTTTCCACCGGGCAGGTGCCGGAATGGAAGGATAAGATCGATGTGATGATCCTCTGCGGCGGCAGCGCCACAGACCTGCCCCAGATGAGCCCGGAGCTGGCTGCCCATTTCCATATCGTGGATTCCTATGACAATCACAGCAGCATCCCGAAGCACTGGGCTGCGGTGAATGCTGCGGCAGAACCTGCCGGAAAGCTGGCCCTGATCTCCTGCGGCTGGGATCCGGGGATGTTCTCCCTGAACCGGCTCTATGCCGGGGCCATCCTCCCGGATGGACAGGACTACACATTCTGGGGGCGGGGCGTTTCTCAGGGGCATTCCGATGCCATTCGCCGCATCCCCGGTGTGCTGGATGCCCGCCAGTATACCATTCCCGTCCCGGAGGCGGTGGAGCGGGTGCGCGCCGGAGAGATGCCCCAGCTCAGCACCAGAGAGAAGCATAGCCGGGATTGCTATGTGGTGGCGGAGGAAGGGGCTGACCGGGAGTCCATCCGCCAGCAGATCCTCAGCATGCCCGCTTATTTCGCGGATTATGATACCAGGGTCACCTTCATCAGCATGGAAGAGCTGCGGGAGAAGCACAGCGGCCTGCCCCATGGCGGCTGCGTGCTGCGCAGTGGGAAAAGTGGCGCCGGGGACTGCCACAAGCAACGTATCGAATACCGGCTGGAGCTGGATTCCAACCCGGAATTCACCGGCAGCGTGCTGGTGGCCTTTGCCCGGGCCATCTTCCGCATGGCGGCCCGTGGGGAAAAGGGCTGCAAGACGGTGTTCGACATCGCGCCCGTGGATCTCTTCCCCGGCAGCCGGGAGGAGCTCATCGCCCATATGCTCTAAGGCAGAGGAATTTCGGAACCCCCCGGGAATAGAAATCTCCCTATAGTAAAATTTGTGATAAAACT
>JAUMYD010000179.1 GCA_030528765.1 Bacillota bacterium | reverse complement strand
AGAGTGGGATCGGTGCGCGGAGCCTGCCGCAGAGCAGCGGGAAGCAGGATTATGTCTCCCGGCAGGTGGAGAAGAACCTAACGGAAGTACTTCTGAAGGCAGACCTCAAAGCGCAGCAGGTCTTTACCGGCAGGGAAGCCATCGCAGAGGAGCAGGAGAAGCTGAATTTGCTGGGATTTTATGGGCAGAACGGCAAACCCCTGCGCGAGGATGGGATTCTGGATCAGGATACGCTGCTGGCCTGGAATGACAAGACCTATGGCGGCGTGCTGCTGGGGAGTAACAATAGCCCGATGGCGAAAGCGCAGCGGGAGTGGAATAGTAATTTTACAAAAGGAAATAGTCTTAAAGGCGACTATGCTGTTGAAGAAATTTTTTCTGAAGAGGAACTTCGTCAGGTGGTGAATTCAGATTTCAATGCTGAAAGGTTGCTTTCAAACGAAGATGATATTAGGGAGTTTCAAAAATTCCTTAATCAGTACGGTTATACCAATAAAGATGGTGAGCCTATCAGAGAAGATGGAATTTTGGATGAAGAAACATTTTACGCCTGGTTTTTGCTTGAATCTACTGCGGATTCTTCAGCCGATTTCGATGATTCTGTGTATGATGTAATAAACAAACTGACCTTAGCTGGTTTGGGGGACGATTTAGGGGTATTCGAAGAAATTACTTCTATAAAAGAAATGCTTTCTGAAAATAGAATTGTCAAGGAGGGAGATACTTATAAATTCAATGGTATTGAATTAAAACAGAAAAAAGTGTATTATAAAGATGGTGCAGCATTAGGGAAAATTTTTCTTATGGCTGGCAAAATAGGAATAACCATAGCAGGATGTGTGCTTTTAATATACGCTGTTGCGAAATATGGACTTAATAGTAAAACTGCAATACCTGCATTAGGTCAACTTGAGGGATTTGTGGGTTCTGCGATAGCATTTTCTTGGCAGGGTTCATCGTTGCTACAAGCAATCGGTTCTTATTTGGCAGATGGCGGGTTCACTTGTGTGACACTGACTTTGCCAGACGATACAGGATTTTTAGATTTTCTTATCAGTGTTCAGAGTATTGAGCCGTTGGAAGAGGGAGTATTTGAAAATGATTAGCCCGATTCTATGGATATTTGGCATACTGCTCCTCTTCTTTGGGCTTTTTTGCCTGATTATGGCTTGGCTCAAACGAAAAAAGAAAGCCCTACCGAATAGCTTCTGGAGGGAACATGATTTGAGCCCAAAATCCAGGTGGCTGATTCTGGGTTGCTTGTTCACTTGGTTTGGCAGCTTTCTTTCGGCTTTTGGGGAAGAACCACCGGGGACAGCGGCCTGGCCTTATCTTCTGGGTTCCTTGGTGAAGTACGCTGGGCTTTACTTGCTGCTTCTTATTGAGATTCAGGGTGATATTCGGAAGATGAAGCGGGAAAGAGAGCAGGAAAAGCAGGAAGAAGTAGATAAGTTGACTTCCATATAGGAGAAAAATACTGAGTAACAAGAACAAATCCCCCGGCTTTCCCCTGATGTGGGTGAGAGCCAGGGGATTTTTTGTTTGCGGAGCCTGCCCCAGAGCAGCGGGAATCAGGATTATGTCTCCCGGCAGGTGGGGCAGGATATGTCTGTGTTGGAAAAGAAGCTGCAGAGAGAAGCGCCCCTGCGAAAGGTGGTGAATTCGGATTCCGCATCTATGCAGGATTTTGCGAACCCGAATGAAACGCTGCGAACCCAGACGGTGCTGAATGCTCTGGGTTATACCGGGCCGAATGGGGAAACGGTGCCGGAGACGGGGCAGCTGGACGAGAATACGCTCTATGCCTGGTATCGGATGCACATATTCGCGCTCCTTTCGGTTTGCAGAGGGGAAAGTGGGCTGCTTCAGTTGCGCATAAAAATATAGTATAAACCGGAGAAGTCTTCTCGATCTTCCAGGCATTCAAAGTAGAAGGGATGCAGCTCATTGCGGAAAGTCTGGTAGTAGGGCTCTGTGGCGGGATCCACAAACAGGCTTACGCTTCGATCAGCAGGTGTAAACAGGCTCCTGGGAACTACGGCCTCTGACAAAGCTTTGGTATAATGCTCTTCGACCGCGCTGAGGCTCAGCGGGCTTTCTATGAGGATGATGGCAGAGTAATCTGTCTGATTTCCGCTGCCCATATCGATGCGTCCGTGGGCTGAATCTTTTTCCAGGAGGATACTTTCAAACGGCAGGGGGCATTCGAAGAGTTGCTGCTCGAAGTTATATGCTTTGACCTCTGTGATGACTCCCCAAATGATAATCAAGCAAATCGGCAGAACGATCAGTAGGCGAAATGCAGTGATCAGGGCGGTTCCCAGGCTGATGAGTGTACCTGTGAATATCTTTTTCAGAATTGCTTTGGCTTTGGACATATTCGCGCTCCTTCCCGGTAGATAAATGAATATTCGGTTTTTTGACGGGAAGATCCTGCTGATGGCTTGTTCGGGGCAGAAGGATGCTGTATGTTATATAATATAATAAGGAAGAGATTTTTCGGCTCGCAGCTTCGGCAGGTGGCAGAGGAATATGATTTGGAACTGAAGATCCTGGAATAAAAAAGCATGCAAAAAAGCAGCCCCGACGGGTGATCCCCGCTGGGAGCTGCTTTTTGTGCCTGCCTTATAGGTCCATGGGGGCCAGAGCCTGAGAGGCATCCACCCCGCCGAATTCACTGAGCTTTTGTCCGTTGATCAGCACCTGCACATAATCCACGGAATCAAACTGGCTCAGCGTGTTCACCAAGCTGTAGAGAGCCAGCTCCTGCTCGGCCGGGCTGATCGCTGCCAGATCGCTCAGCTCTGCAGAAAGATCAACGGTGCAGGTCCCCCCGCTGATATTGATGCTGCGCAGGCTGATGCCGCTGGGGATCACCGGCAGCAGATCCTCATCACGGGGGCCGGAAAGCAGCTGCTGTACTGTGGCCCGGGCCAGACCCGTTTCTTTTGGGATCTCACGGCGTTCTGCCTCCAGAGAATCCCCTTCAGCGCTCATATAGTAGAGTAGGATCTCTTTGG
>JAUMYD010000178.1 GCA_030528765.1 Bacillota bacterium | reverse complement strand
TGGCGGAGTGGGCGAGATTCGAACTCGCGGTACCCGGAGGTACACTGCATTTCCAGTGCAGCTCGTTATGACCACTTCGATACCACTCCACAGGTCACATTGCTTAACTATTATAAGTGATACGGCAGAAAAAAGCAAGCAATATTTTTAAAATCTTTTTTCCTCTCCGGGAGCAGGGCGCAGGGGCCCTTTCTTCCTGATAAACAGCCCCGCCCAGGGCCGTGCAGCATAAAACAGTCAGCAGGGGCAGCCCTTTCCATGCCGGTGCAGGCCGCTTCCCATGAAATCTATTTCCGTGAAATCCATTTCCGAGAGCCGGCCGGGCGCAGCCGGGGCGGAGAGGGCAAAATACGTGCAGGCCGCTCCGCTTCCCGGAATGCCCCGGAGGGGGAGCAGCTCCGCAAAAAACAGCCCTGCGGGGGCAAGGGGGAGGCTGCTTTTCCGACAAAATTCTTTTGGCAAAATTTTCCAGCCCTTGCATTTTTCTTTCGTTCATGCTATGATATACACAGCTTGAGAACAGGATCGGCGGCGGGATATTTTTCTCTCTTTTTTTTGAAAAATCCGCTTTTAACTGCAAAAATGTAATGATCCCCCCCCCTTTTTTTTCGCATATGATCTTCTTGCTTTTCAAGTAATATTTTGTTTTCATATTCATATTTTTTCAATTTTATAAACCAAAACGGTAGCTTTTGCGTAAGCAATGCTCATACACCCTTATCTCTGACAGCTTTGCCTTTGTCTTTTTACCGGGACAAAGGCAAAGCTGCTTCTCTTTTTGCGGATGCCCTCCGGAAAAAAGCGCCCCGGCAAAAAGATCCTCCGGGGCAGGCCGGCGGGGAAGATTTTCTGCAGCTGAAACCTTTCTGAAAAAAGAAGGGTATTTAAAGCGAAAGGCGTATTCTTCTATCAGCTTTTCATGCAGCTATTACGCCTTTCGCCCCTTTCGGACGGATCGAAGTGATCCGGCGAAATCCTTGTGCAAAACTGTAAAAAACCAGACACCTGTCTCCTGCCGGGAGCGGGCGATCAGACAAGAAAGGAGTTTATATATATGGGTGTGTTTTTGTTTTATGACAGAATGAAAGAGGAGAACAGCGGGAAGAATTACTTGGCTTATCTGCAGAGCTTTTACCCGGACAAGGAAAAAGCCCCGGCTGAGTACCGGAACCTGATGCTTCTGCTGATGGCGCATTTCACCAATACCGGAATTCTCGAAGAAGCAAAGAATCCCCTGACCCAAGACCAGCTGGATATAATCCGTCAGCAGACCAGCGAAACGCTGGAGGGCGTCGATAACTACCTTAATCTTGAGAATCCTGACCCGAAGATGCATTCTGCCCTTCCCGTGCTGAAAACGCTGCGGAACTGCCTGCAGAAGGATGCAAACAATCTTTCTGCCATTAAGCTGAAGAATGGTCGTAGTTTTAAAAGTCATATGGCGGAAAGCCGCTTCGGCCAGCTGGAAAACGTGAGCTTCGAATATATTTACTCGCAGCGGCTGAACAAAAGCCTGCAGACCCTGGCCAGCCTGGAATCTGCGGCCTATTACAACAGCAGCGAATTCAAGGGAATGATGGCCGCACTGCGTTCCGTGGCTGAGCGGGGTCAGGGCTTTGCGAGCCCCAATACGCTGAACCCTGCGCTGAACAGGCTGGAAGAAGCGACCAGGAATTATATCAGCCTGAAGAGCACCAGCCCCTACACAAAAGCCGGCAGAGACCGCCTGGACGCGGCCAGAGAGCTGCTGGATGAGGTGCAGGATCTGCAGCTGGGCTACGCAACCTATGAAAAACTTTTGAAAAATGACCCGAAAAGGAAAGATGCTGATCTCAGCTATGCCTTCAGGAGCAACAGGAATGCGCAGCCCAAAGAGGATGAGCTTACTGTAGCAGCATTGGGAAATACGCTGAACAAAGCACAGCTGGCTGCCAACAGAACCTTTTTCAAAGGGCTTATGGGCGGGAGCAACTTCACAGAAAAAGATGCTTTGGCTTTCGCCCACATCATGATCATTTCCGAGCTGAAGGAAAATCTGAACGAGAACAACCTCGAGGAAACAAATGAGGCTAGTAAGCCGAAAAACATCTACGAAAAAAAGATGCAGGAAAAGGATGCTGCCCTGAAATTTTTGTCCTACAAATTCGGCAGCATTTCAAGCAGCTCCCAGATCGCCGCGAGCATCAGCGGCGGACCGGCGACCCAAAATCTTTTTAAAGAATATAAAACCTATAAGGAAACGGTTTACAAAAAATATATAGAAGCGCAGGATCCCAAAGAAACTTTCCTGCAGGCTCTGGAACAACAGGAACAGTCTGCCGCAAGAACTCTTCTTACGGCCAACTCAATGAACAACGGAAAACGCATACAGCAGGAATACTTTGCCAAGCTGATGACGATCGAGGCCTTCCGCCAGGAATTTCTGGCAAAGGAAAACTATAGCCCGGAAGAGCTCTCTGCCATGAAAAATCGTCTGAACAACATCGAAAGCGAGATCCCCGGCTTCAGAGACAGCAGTGACCTGATCTATAACAAGTATCTGACCGGCTATGACAGCAACTCCCGGCGGAACGATATGGTGCGCGACCTGAAAAATGTCAATCAGTACCACAAGGAGCTGCTTGAAGTCCGTGAAAATCTCAGCATGAAAGCCGGGATCACTGCGAAGCGGGAAGCTGTCCAGAGAAAGCTGGAAGAGTCCCTTCCCCAGGCAAACGGGCTGATCAGCGAAAACGAAGGGCTTATGGATGATCTCTCCGAATATCTGGTCCTTCTCTCTGTGGAGGGATGCATACGGGCAGATGGTAATCCCCAAGCACAGCGGAATCTGTGCGGGGACTCAGCCCTGAAGGCAAATAAGGATGCCCTGAAGGAGAACGTAAAGGAATTCATCCAGGAACGCAACTACAACCGGGATCTGCTGCTGAGCAAGATCAAAAACAGCGGCCCGGAGAATCTGGCCATGGATTTCCATAATTATAAGAAAGAAAAGGAACAGCTGCAGAGCAAGGGCTCCGGTGAGATCAAGCTCC
>JAUMYD010000177.1 GCA_030528765.1 Bacillota bacterium | reverse complement strand
ATATGCCTTTGCAGAGCCGGCCCCAATGCGGAAATATTTTGGGGCCGGCTCCTTTCGCAAGGGGGAATAGCTGCAATTTTCCTGCTTCGTAAAGAAAATAATATTGCTTTTTATGCAGGGCTATGCTACACTATATTTTAGTGGGAACTTGTTGCTTGTCGGAAAGTGGGTTATGCCCACTTTTTGTTTTGCTGCCGATCCTTTCATTAAAATAGAAACGGAGTTGATCCCTATGGTCAAGAAAGCAGGCTTTTTGATCGACTATAACCGCATTGAAACTGAAATCTGGCAGCTTACAGCACCGCTGGTAGCTTCTGCCGGGGCTGAAATCGTTGACGTGGAATATGTAAAGGAAGCCGGCAACTGGTACCTTCGTATTTATATAGACAGGAATGAGCCTGTGGATCTGGATCTGTGCGAGCAGGTCAGCAATCTGGTCAGCGCTGCTCTGGATAAGTCTGACCCAATCAAGCAAAGCTATTTTCTGGAGATCAGCTCCCCCGGCTTGGAACGTCCTATTAAGCGGGAGGCGGATTTTCAGCGCTTTGCCGGCAGCCGGGTGCTGCTGAAGCTTTATGCGCCGGAAGATGGCAAAAAAGAGTTCACCGGTGCGTTGGGCGGCCTGGAGGAGGGCGTAGTCCTGCTGGAAACAGATGAGGGGCCCCGCTCTTTCCTGCTGGAAAAGGTAGCTCATGTGCATCTTTTGGCAGATTTTTAGCCTGTCTTGTCCTGTTTGTAGATGCCGCTGCGGCGGCTCAGATAAAACTGTATTGGCTTTATGTGCGTTGTAAGGAGAGTAAGACAATATGAATATTGAACTCATCGAGGCATTGAAGGATCTGGAAAAAGAGCGCGGCATCGAAATGGATGTGCTGATCGAAGCCATTGAAGCGGCTCTTATTTCTGCCTATAAGAAACATTTTGGCTCCTCACAGAATGTGCGTGCGGAGATTAACCGCAGCAATGGGGATACCCATGTGTATTACCGGAAGGATGTTGTGGAGGAAGTCACAGATGATAAGCTGGAGATCTCTTTGGAAGAGGCCCAGCAGTATGATCCTGATTTCGAGGTGGGCGATGTTTTCGAATCCGAGGTCACGCCCCGCAGCTTCGGCCGTATCGCTGCGCAGACCGCCAAGCATGTGGTGGTGCAGCGCATCCGGGAGGCGGAGCGTTCCATGGTTTATGATCAGTTCTCTACCCAGAAGGATGATGTGATTACGGCCACTGTAGTTCGTGTGGAAGGCCGTAATGTCTATATCGATATGGGGAAGGCAGAGGCACTGCTGGCTCCCTCTGAGCAGATCACCCGGGAGAATTACCATATCGGGGACCGGGTCAAAGTCTATCTGCTGGAAGTTCGTAAAACCAGTAAGGGCCCGCAGGTTTTGGTCTCCAGAACGCACCCTGGTCTGCTGAAACGCCTTTTTGAGCGGGAAGTCCCGGAGATCCAGGATGGAACTGTGGAGATCAAATCCGTAGTGCGGGAGCCCGGTTGGCGCAGTAAGATCGCTGTTTACAGTGCGAATGAGAATGTTGATCCCGTTGGTGCCTGTGTCGGCTCCAAGGGTATGCGTGTTCAGTCTATCGTGAATGAGCTTGCCGGAGAAAAGATCGAAGTGGTTCGCTGGGATGCGGATCCGGCTGTTTATGTCAGCAATGCTCTTTCCCCGGCAAAGGTGGTCTCTGTCAGCGTAGATGCAAATGATAAATTCACCCGGGTGGTAGTGCCGGATTTCCAGCTTTCTCTGGCCATTGGCAAGGAAGGGCAGAATGCGCGCCTGGCCGCTCGCCTTACTGGCTGGAAAATTGATATCAAAAGCGAAAGCCAGGCCCAGGAGGAGCTGGCTGCTGTCTATGATGCAGCAGAGCCCGCCCCGGAGGAAAGCCTGGAGGTGGACGCTTCTTTCATAGAGGAGCAGGAATAATCATGAGCAAAAGGCAGCGGGTAGAACCGCAGCGTATGTGTGCGGCCTGCCGGGAAATGAAAGATAAAAATGATTTGCTGCGGATCGTGCGGAGCCCGGAAGGGGAGATCAGCCTGGATCCCAGCGGAAAACGCTCCGGTCGGGGTGCTTATCTTTGTCGAAACCAGGCCTGCCTGAAGCGACTGCAGAAATCCCGCTCTCTGGAAAAGGCTTTTAAGATGAAGCTTCCGGAAGAGCTTTGGAGCCTGCTCGCTGCAGAGCTTGATACAGCCGCTGCCCGGGAGGAAGACAATGGATGAACAGCAGAAAGCACGCCTGGCCGGCTACCTGGGTATAGCGCAGCGGGCTGGGAAGATCGCGGCCGGTGATACACCGGCGAAGGAAGCACTGCAGCATAAAAAGGCCAGTCTGCTTGTGCTTGCAGAGGATGCCTCTCCCCAGGTGAAGGAGGAGCTTTTGGCTTTGGCCGGGGATAGGGTGCCGGTGCTGAGCTGGCCGGATAAAGCGGATCTGGGGCGTTTGGTGGGGAAAAGCCGCCGGGGTGCGCTGGCCCTGCTGGATTCAGGCCTGGCAAAGGCTATGCTGAAAGTTTTGGATGCTACGATCAAATCATGAAGAAGATGTAGAAGCAGAGCATTGCGGGGATTGTGCTTCGTGATGCTGGGGTAAAAGGAGTGGTGGCTTTGGCTAAAGTAAAGATTTATGAATTGGCGAAACAAATTGATGTGGAAAGCAAAGAGATCATTAAGAAGCTGCAAAAGATGGGTGTGGAGGCAAAAAATCATATGAGCTCCATCAGCCAGAAGGATGCGGATGCCGTTTTGGCAGCTTTTGCTGCATCAGGAAAGGGGAAAGTACCTGCTGGTAAAGATGTTTTTGTCCCCAAAGTTACCCGGATCCCCAAAGCGGCGATCGTTCGGGAACCGGCAGCCGAAGATGCGGCCAGTGCAGCTCCGGATATCTCTGTAAACCCTGCCTCCGCCCCTGCCTCTCAGAGCTCCTCTTCTGAGCCGGTGAAAGCTCCCCCTGTGGCAGCTGCTCCGGTGCAAACGGAAGAGAAGCAAGCAGAAAGAAAGGAACAACAATTACAGTAGAGGAGTTATTTTATA
>JAUMYD010000039.1 GCA_030528765.1 Bacillota bacterium | reverse complement strand
AACGCACAGGGAGATTCCGCGCAGGCTCACGCTTTTCCGGGCTGCTCCCAAAAGCCACCTTCTGGATCCCCTCACGGGACAGCTCCTGGAGGAGCTCTCCATTGCGCAGGCGAAGAAGCAGATTTCCACGTTCAACTGCCTTCTGGAAGCGCGGATGGCTGGAAAGCTGCATTGTCAGCTCCTGCGGGCTGGCATCACCCGGCAGCGGCATGGCCTGGGCCAGACGCCCCACAAGGCTGGCAGCAGCCAGCTGTGTTCTCTCCTTCTGGGAAAGGGTGGCTCCTTCTGCCTCTAAACGCTGCTCGGCCCGGCGGCCAGGGATGATCGCACCTGCACGCAGGGTCATGCTCCGAACCAGCTGTTCCGGCGGGGAAGGTTCTTTCATCGCTTCAATAATTTGACTTTTTATCCTCAATTCGCCCATGATTACACCTCAAGATATTTCCTGAGCTTATCCCGAGCACGAGAAAGATGGGTTTTTACGGTATTTTCGTTTCGATCCAGGATCTCGGCAATTTGTTTCACGGATAGATCTTCTATATAGTATAGAAGGATCACGTCCCTGTAATCTGCAGGGAGTTGATTGATTGCCTGCCGCAAATCGATACTCAGATCCACCTTGGAAGCCCTGCTGTCTGCAGTAATCTCAGAATTCAGCTCTACCCAGGGGGTACGGCTTCCCAAAAAACCTTTTGCACAATTGATGGCCACACGAATCAGCCAGCTTTTGCGGTGTTCCTCGCTTTCGAAGACACGCTCTTTTTTGAAATATGCCAAAAATGTTTCAGAAAATACATCCTCCGCATCAGTCGGGTTGGCCGTGTAGCGGTAGGCAATTTTATAAACCATATCAGCATAAGTAGCAACAACCATTTCTTCTTCCATCTTTAATACCCCTAAATTGCTGCTTTGGTTTCATTTCCGGAAAAAAATTTGAGGCGCTGTAAAAAAAGACCTGAGGATCGCAAATTATTTTACAATGACTTTATAATAGTAAGTACGTTTTTCCCATTTTCATAAGCGTAGCTGACATCATCCATGATATTCTTTACCAGAAATATCCCCAGCCCGCCTACTTCTTCCTGCATAACCTTAGCATGAGCATCCACATCCTCTCTGGCTAAGGGATCAAAGGGGCGGCCCTGATCCAGGAACTGGATAATGACCCGCAACGGATCATCCTCTTCCACCTGACAAAAAACAGTGGCATCCCCAATCTCCGGATGGTAAGCATAGTTCACAATGTTTATAAAAATCTCTTCCACTGCCAGCTCGATCTGAAACTGAATTTCCGATGGGCAGTTGCAGCGCTCCAACTCATTTCGAATAAAATCCTGTACACGATCCAATTCGTCCAATGCGGCGACAACCGTTAAGGAACTCATCTCTTTCCCTCCCAAATACGCAGCCGGAACCACCAGGCTGCGGTTTTTACACGAATACTTTCGCAGAAACACCGCCCGGAAGACTTCGCCCGCTTTCTCCTTTGGAAAAACCGGGTGGAGTCTTTCCCCAAAAACAAGATCTACTTTGAAAAGGGATCGAGCCTTTTCTCTCATTTGCTCTGAGCAAAAAAAAGAACTTTATCCAGTGCCTTTCCCATTTTTGACTCTGCGGAAAGGAATAAGGGAAATTCTCTTTTCTCTAAGATAAGTATACATCGGCATTCCTCACAAACCCCTTACAGAATTTCCTAAAAAAAGCATTCTCCCCACAAAATCCTTATGCATTCCACAGCAGGGCACAAGTTTCCTCTGCCCAGCTGTACTGTGTCATATATTCCCCGTAAAACTCTGGCTCCCCACAGCTAAGGAAGCTATAATAATCGCAATCTATTTTCCCTGTATCCAGGGAGTAATTGTAGCCATTCCGCTGCAGAAGCTCCCCGGCGCCCACCTGATTCAGAGCATGGCGAAGATCATCAAAAAGCTGATAAAGATAATTTATGTTTCTTTTATCGTTGCTGCTGTCATCCCAAAGCGTGGTGCAGATCTGCCGGGCAGTGACCCCCGCACCCTTGCGGTCGATCAAAAAGGCCAGCAGCTCCTTTGTGCGGGAGCGCCGGAAGCTCAGCCGCACCCCCCGGGAAAAAACCTCAAACGTGCCGAAGCAGTGAACCTGCAGCAGTTTTTCCGGCTGCCTCTTCGTCTCAATAAAGGCCAACTCCCGCCGAATTGCCTCCGGTGAAACAGGCTTGATCAGATAGCCAAGATGCGAGCTGGCATGCAGATTGATCGCGTCCACGGCATATTGGGGGTAGCTGGTACAAAAAACCAGGCTACAGTCAGGTGCGCGGGCGATGATGCATTCCGCCATCTCGATCCCGCTCATACCCGGCATCTCAATATCCAGGAAGGCAACATCCGGAAGCAGGCCTTCTTCCATGGCAGCCAGCACCGCAGAGCCCCGATCAAAGCCATGCAATTCCGCATCAGGCATTTCCTCGGAAATCCCACGGCACAATCTTCGAAGCAGCAGCGGCTCGTCATCCAAGGCAAACACGATCATTTCCGTCCCTCCTTCGGCAGAATAATATGAACTCTGGTTCCGCCGGAAGGATCGGATTCGATCCGCAGCTCTCCGCCGCACATGCGCCGCAGGCGTTCCTGCACATTGCGGATCCCCAGATGGAGATTCCCGTCATCCAGAGGCTGTTCCGGGTCAAATCCGGGCCCATCATCCTCCACCAGCACTTCAAAATGATCCGTATGCTCTACCGTGGAAACGGAAACAAAGCCGCCGTTTTCGTTTTTCCTGGCTCCATGCCGCACCGCATTTTCCACAATGGGCTGCAGGGTCAGGCTGGGGATCCGAAAGTGCATCTTCTGCGTATTCAGCTTCACGCACAGCTGATCCCCAAAACGCATTTTTTCAATATCCAGATAGCATTTGGTGTGAGACAGCTCTTCCTTGAACCAGATTAGACCATCGCTTTCCAGAGCGCGCATATTCCCCTTCAGATATTCCGCAAAGATACCGATAGCATCCTCTGCCGCCAGAGGATCCTCATGGCAGAGCTCCTGAATCACAGCCAGGGAATTATGAAGGAAATGCGGTTTGATCTGGCTCAGCATAATGGCGATCCTGCTGTTTTGCAGCTCCATTTCCAATTTTCGGGCCAAAAGCAGAGCCTGATAATTGGCCACCACCTCACCGGCGGCCAGACTGAGATGGATCGCAAAGAGCAGCACAAAAATGATCTTAGTGCAGGTTCCATGCGTAACGATCCCATTTCCCAAGCCAGCCAGATCCAGGATCAGGCTTATGGAAAGAAGGATACCGGAGAACAGAGAAAGCCGCCCCTTCTTCTCCACGGCAGGCAATTCCAGCCCACAGCAGAGCGCCAGCAAAGGGCAGAGGATGAGCTGCGAAAGCCCCCAATAATAGCCGGCATCATAAAGAAGAATAATTCCTGTGATCGAAAGAACAAGCAGCAGTATGACCTGAAAGCAGGAAAGCAGCATGGCCAGATGCAAAAGCTTCTGCCGTTTTCCGCTGATCGAATCGCAGATATAGAAGCCAATAAAAAGGAAAACGAGCATCATGGAGATCTGTCTTCCGTAGGTGAAAAGCAGCTGAGAATCCACCTGATAACAGATATCCAGTGTATCAAAATAAAAGAAGCCCCCTGCCAGCAGGGTCAAAATCGCTGCCTTAAAAAGCTTCCAGCCCACGGGAACACGCAGCACCAGAGAAGCGATCGAGGCCCCCAGGAGGACCAGCGAAAAAATCGCCAGCATTCCGCCCAGTGCCCGAAAACCGCCACCAAAAGAGCGCAGGTTTGTGGCCAAAATGCTGCTTTCTGCAATAGTCGTGTTCAGGCTCTCCAAAAAATCCCAATAGGCGTTTGCATTTCCGTAGCGGTGTGGGTTCGCAAGGTGGATCTCCAGCTGATCACCTGCTTCCACCTTAAAAAAAGCCAGCTCCTCCCAGAGCGCAGCACAATCCAAAGAATCCAGCTTTTCCCCTTTTTGGATCTTCTCCATCGCCGCATTTCTATAACGGCTTTCCCCATTTACAAAAATTTCTGCAGCGATATGATTTACATAAAAATTAAAAGACAATCCTTCCGGAATGGCTTCACTGAACTCCCCCCGCAGAAAAATCTCTCCCTCCAGCGAAGAAAGGCTGCTGTTTTCTGTCAGCGCCAGCCAAGTTTCCCGGTCGCGGCTACACTCTCCCTGAAAGACCAGGGATCTGGGGGTGGGGAAGAAAGAGGGATCCTCCCGCTCAACAAAGGAGGAAAGCAGGCAAAAGACGGCCACGAGCAAAACCAGAGTCAATCCGATATATTCCCTGTGTTTCTGCATCCGCATCTTCTCTTACACCTCATAAAAACGCTTCGCTTTTCCCACTGGGAAAAGATTCTTCTTTCGGCAAAATCCACCTTTTACAAAACATTATATCAGAAAAAAAGAGGGAACTCCATAGCAGGCTCCCCCTTTTTCCCTGATTTTTCACGCTTTCTTCCCAAAAGCGGAAACTTCTCGCGGAGGTGCCTGCCGATTCTTCCAAAAACAAAGCTCTTTACTTCATCACGGTTGGCAGAGATCTTCTTCCATCGCTTGAAGTTCTCCTGTTTGAAATTTTCTCCTCCTACACAGCGGGAGCGGCTTCAGACGAAAAAAGTGCCCGAAAAGCAGAGCTTCCGGGCACCTCAAAAATATTTTCTTAAAGCCTAGCTGTTCCATCTTTCTCAGAGATCGCCCACACGGAGTGGGGGCTGCAAAAAATGAGTTCTTAGCAAGTGGCAAGAGTAAGAACGAGAGCAGCTGTATCTTCCAGATTCTGGATGGTGATTTCCTCATTGGTGGTGTGGACCTTGCTCATACCAGTTCCCAGTACCAGGGAGTTGATCCCGCCCTTATTGAAGTTATTGGCATCGCTGCCGCCACCGCTGACGCCCAGTTTTGCTTCAAGCCCGGCTTTCCGGCAGGCTTCGGTAACGAAGAGAACCAGTGCATTCTCTTTATCAAAAGAATAAGCAGAATAAGCCTTGGTGGCCTTGCATTCCAGGGTCGCACCGTATTTCTTGCAGGCTTCTTCCAGGCAGTCGCACATGTGCTTGACCTGGACTTCCAGCTTCTCATCATTGCGGCTGCGTGCTTCTGCGACCATGGAGGCACGTTCAGGAACGATATTGGTCGGGTAATCCGCAGAGATGGAACCGATATTGGCAGTGGTCTCCTCATCGATGCGCAGCAGCTTCATGTTGGCAATAGCTGCGGAAAGCACCTGAACAGCGCTGATGCCCTCTTCCGGAGCAACACCGGCGTGTGCGCGGCGACCCACCACAGTAGCTTCGATCTTATACTGACCGGGGGCAGCAGTCATGATGACGCCTGCGTCACCGCTGCTATCCAGGACAAATGCCTTCTTGGCGCTGAGCTTGCTGTAATCCACATTGGCAGAGCCGCGCAGGCCGACTTCCTCGCAGACAGTAAAGACTGCTTCGATGGTGGGATGGGGCAGCTCTTTTTCCACGATGGTGCGCAGGGCTTCCACCACAGCAACCACGCCGGATTTGTCATCGCCACCAAGGATGGTTTCACCCTTGCTGCGGATCACGCCATCCTCGATAACAGGTTCAACACCATTGCCGGGGACTACGGTGTCCATATGGGCAGAAAAGAGGATCGCGTCCCCTGCCGCATTGCCGGGCAGAACACAGTAGACATTACCGGCATCGCTACCGGTTTTCTCCTGGCTCTGATCCTGGAAAACCTGGCAGCCGATGGCTTCCAGATCTGCCATCACGCGGGCTGCAAAAGCACCTTCATGGGTGCTTTCACTATCGATCTGAACATATTCCAAAAAGGTAGTCAGCAAACGTTCTTTGTTAATCATAGTAAACCTCCTTATGAGAATGCAAATTGAAAACAATGAAAGACAGCCGGGCACTTTCGTACCCGGCTGCACTCCTGAAGCAAAGATTAGAGAGCTGCAGGATAATAGATGCTGGTATTGATGCCGATCGGCAGACCCAGAGTCAGCCAGATGATCAGAAGCAGGGACCAGCAGACCAGGAACACAACGCTGTAGGGCAGCATGGTGGCGGTGATGGTACCGATACCGGCTTTCTTGTCATAGCGCTGTGCGAAGAGAATGATGACTGCGTAATAGGTCATCATGGGGGTGATGATGTTGGTGCAGGAGTCACCGATACGATATGCCAGCTGGCACAGCTCGGGGCTGTAGCCCAGCAGCATGAACATGGGCACGAAAACGGGAGCCAGAATGTTCCATTTGGCGGAAGCAGAGCCCATGAAGAGATTCATGAAAGCAGAGAAGAGAACGAAGATCAGCATCAGCGGGATCAAGCCGATATTGATGGACTTGAAGAATTCAGCACCGGCCAGAGCAATGATGGTGCCCAGCTTGGTGTAGCTGAAATACTGAATGAACTGAGCAGAGACAAAAGCCAGAGCCAGGAAGGAGCCCATATCCGACATGGATTTGGAGAGAGCGCCGGCGATGTCTTTATCGTTCTTAAAGGTACCCACGGTAAGACCATAAGCAACACCGGGGATGAAGAACAGCAGCGCGATCAAAACAACGATGCTGTCGATCAGAGGAGTGGCACCCAGCAGTTCGCCTTCCGCATTGCGGAAGAAGGAATTGGCGGGGATGCAGCAGGCCACGATGATCAGAACAAAGGCCAGAGCTGCGAAACCAGCATTGCGCAGGCCTTTACGCTGTTCGGGAGTAACCGTGGTCAGGCTTTCATCTTCCTCACCCAACAGCTCACCACTGAAGGTGTTCAGGCGGGGCTCAACGACCAGATCGGTAATGATGGTACCCAGAATGGTGATTAGGAAGGTGGAAACGCAGAGGAAGATATAGTTACCCATGACCTGAACCTCATAAGCAGGATCCAGAATGGAAACCGCAGTCTGGGTAATACCGGCCAGCAGCGGATCCAGGGTACCGATCAGCAGGTTGGCAGAGAAGCCGCCGGAAACGCCGGCGAAGGCTGCAGCCAAACCTGCCAATGGATGACGTCCACAGGCACGGAATACCATTGCGCCCAGAGGAATCAGAATAACATAACCGGAGTCAGAAGCGATATTGGACATAACACCCAGGAAAACCATCATGGGGCTCAGGAGCTTCTTAGGGGTAGATTTAACAACACGTTTCAGCAGGGTATCGATCATGCCGGATTTTTCGGCAACACCAACGCCCAGCATAGCAACAAGGACCATGCCCAGAGGAGCATAAGAAGTGAAGTTCTTGACAGCGCTGGTGAACATATAAGCCAGACCTTCTTTGTCCAGGAGGCTGACAACGCTGACAGTGGTTTCTTTCAGTTCGCCGCCGGAAATCAGCTCGCCGGTAGCGGAAACCCCCAAAGCAGAACAAATTGCAGAGATGATGACAACTGCCAGTGCAAAAATAGCAAACAGAATAACGGGGTGCGGAAGTTTATTACCGACACGTTCAATGCCGTTCAGACAACGAGTCAATCCACTTCCGCTTTTTGCAGCTTTTTTAGACATAAAATTCTCCCTTCTATGAATATTTTATAAAATGCTCCAAAATTTACCTTACACAATAAAGAAAAATATAAAATTTTACTTTACAATATTTCTTTATATTCTCTTGAATTTTGGAGCGCCTTTATAGATTGTAGCAATTTATCAGCAAAAAGTCAACAAAAGAACATTTTTCCCAATTCCGACGCAGGCTCTCACAGGGTAAGCCTGCATTTTAGCTGGTAGGATATTGATTTTCTTTCTATCCGGCAGTGAAAAGCAGAAAAAACCTCTTCCTATTTATATTATAGCCCGGAAAACATCTAAAAATAATTTTTTACAAAACGACCCAGCTTCCACTAAAAACGAAAAAGCCGCGCTTTCTGCCCTTCCTCCGGAAGGAAACTGCCCGCAGCAGACTTTTCTTCTTCCCCGGGTCGGGCATAAAAAAACTCCCCTGCAGCAAAGTACTACAGGGGAGAAAGAACGCTTATTTTTCCAGAGCCTGCTTCAGATCAGCAAGGATATCTTCAATATTCTCCAGGCCAACCGCCAAGCGAACCAAGCCCTCCGGAATGCCGGCCGCAGCCCGCTCCTCGGGGGTATAGGGAGAATGGGTCATGGAGGCGGGGTGCTCGATCAGGGTCTCACAATCGCCCAGGCTCACAGCCACCTTTGCCATTTCCACGCTATTGATCACCTTTTTGCCTGCGTCATAGCCACCCTTCACCTCAAAGGCAACAATACCGCCAAAGCCGCCCTGCATCTGCTTTGCAGCAACTTCATGCAGGGGATGATCTGCCAAGCCAGGATAATAGACCTTCTCCACAGCCGGATGGCCCATCAGGAATTCCGCCACCTTCATGGCGTTCTGGCAATGCCGCTCCACACGCAGGGGCAAAGTCTTCATGCCGCGAATGATCAGGTAGGCCTCAAAAGCACCCAGCACGGCGCCGGTCATATCTTTCAAACCAAAGAGACGGCACTCACTGATGAGTTCGGCCTTGCCGGCAAGCATACCGGCGATCACATCTCCGTGTCCGTTCAGATATTTGGTCGCAGAATGCAGAACAACATCACAGCCCAGCTCCAGAGGACGCTGCAGGAAGGGAGTAGCAAAGGTATTATCCACGATAACGGTGATCCCGGGGTCAATGCCATGGGCCAGAGCAGCCAACGCCTGCAGGTCAACGATTTTCAGATTGGGGTTTGCAGGAGTTTCCAGGTACAGTGCCCGTGTATTGGGACGAATAGCAGCCTTCACCGCATCAAGGTCACTGGTATCCACAAAGCTGACATCCACGCCATAGCGGGTGATGCCGTGATTCAGGAAAGCAAAAGTACAGCCATAAAGAGTCTCATCCGCAACGATATGATCCCCGGCTTTCATCAGCGTCCAGAACAGGGTTGCAACAGCACCCATGCCGGAAGAAAGCGCCAAAGCAGCTTCTGCCTTCTCCAGTGCAGCCAGCTTTTCTTCCAGAACGGCAACAGTGGGATTTCCCAGACGGCTATAGATATAGCCCTGCTCCTCCCCGGCAAAGCGGGCACCGCCCTGCTCTGCAGAATCAAATTCAAAAGTGGAAGTGGAGTAGATCGGGGTTGCCAGTGCGCCGTAAAGGCTGTCTTTTTTTGCCCCGGCATGAATGGCAGTAGTGTTGAAGCCGCCAGAATGACTCATAAGAATATCCTCCCATATACATTATATTTCGTCATATTTAATGCTGCATGCAGCGCGAATACCCGTTTCAAACGCAGCTTTGATTCCATAACAATGATATTATAACACTTTTTTACAATATTGCAAAGCTCATTTTCAAAAAACTTCCGCTCCTTCATATAGCAGAACACATTCTGTAATCATTATTTTTTGCTTTTCCAAGAAAATTAAAAAAAAGCCCCAAAAAGAAAACTGCTGTTAAAACGATGGAAAAGCTCCGGGTCAGCCGAGAAAAATATCTTCTTTCCCGTCCCCCTTTTCCCCCGGCTACATATAATGCAGCGTGGGAAAACAAGCCCTGAAAAAAATATGCAAAGGAGATGTTTATTATGGTGCAATTCTTCAACCAGGCAACACTGAGCTACGATGGCAGGACCACCTCTTCCAATGTTACCGTGGGTGAGCTGGTGGAGGTGCTTTCCGCAACGAAAACCTCCCTTCCCAGCAGCTATCGGGCAAATGACCGCATCACCTACATTATCAGCATCGTGAATTCCGGCAGCTCTGCCTTTACGGAGCTCCAGCTCAATGATAATCTGGGCGCCTACAGTTTTGGGGAAAGCCAAACGCTGACACCGCTCACCTATTATCCGGACTCTGTTTTATATTACATTAACGGCGTCCTCCAGCCTACGCCCACCGTAACGGCAGATTCCGATCTGGAGATCGGGCCCTTCAGTATCCCCGCCTCCAGCAATGCGCTGATCATCTACCAGGCTACCGTCAATCAGTTTGCGCCGGTGGGCGTGGCCGGCAGCATTACCAACGAAGCCACTATCAGCGGCAGCAGCCTCTCCACACCGGTAACAGTTGAGAACAGCATCAACGTGGAGGAAGGTGCTTTTCTGACCATCAGCAAGGCGATCTCGCCCACCTCCGTTCCCGAAAATGGCCAGGTAAGCTATACCTTCATCATCCAGAATGCCGGCAATACAGCAGTAACGGCTGAGCAGGATGCCTCTGTTTCTGATACCTTTGATCCCCTGCTCAACCCCATCACCGTCACCTTCAATGGCCTGGCCTGGGTGGAGGATACCAACTACAGCTATGATGCAAGCCTTGGCCAGTTTGCTACCATTCCCGGGCAGATCACCGTCCCAGCCGCCACCTACAGCCAGGATCCGGATACAGGCAGCTGGTCTGTTGTCCCCGGCTTCAGTACCCTGGTGGTCACCGGCACCATCTAAGCTCCACGATCCAGAAACACAGGCTGAAAGCCGGGGGGATTCCCCCGGCTTTTTCCTCAGGGAAGACGCTTGTCTTTTCTTCCTGCATCCCGTATAATCAGCCCGGATAAAATATTCAGAACCCGGGGGATATCCTATGCAGAATTTCAGCTTCGAAACAATCCGCGCCTGCAGTAAGCTGCCCGACCTGCTCCTGCCCTGGTACGCAGAAAATGCCAGGCTTCTCCCCTGGCGGCAGGATCAGGAGCCCTATCACATCTGGCTTTCAGAGATCATGCTGCAGCAGACCCGTGTGGAGACTGCCCGCAGCTATTATCTGCGCTTTCTGGAAGAGGTCCCCGGTATTCCGGAGTTGGCCGCGCTTCCGGAAGAACGACTGCTGAAGCTCTGGGAGGGCTTGGGCTATTATTCCCGGGCCAGAAACCTGCAGAAGGCGGCAAAAAAAATCCTGCAGGAGCATGGTGGGCTCTTCCCACGGGAGCACAAAGAGATCCTCGCCCTGCCCGGCGTAGGCCCCTATACGGCGGGGGCCATTTCCTCCATTTGCTTTGATCAGCCCAGGCCTGCGGTAGATGGAAATGTTCTGCGTCTGCTCTCCCGCCTGCTTGCGCTGGAGCAGCCCATTGAGCTGCCAACGACAAAGACCGCCATCACCGCGCTGCTGGAAGAAAGCTACCCACGATCTGAAGAATTCCCCACTGGGAGCTGCGGAAAATTCACCCAGGCACTGATGGAGATGGGGGCCCTGGTCTGCAGCAGCAAAAACCCCCGCTGCCGAAGCTGCCCCCTGGCAGAGCCGCTCTGCCGGGCCAAAGCGGAAGGAAGAGTGGAGCGGTTCCCCTTACGTCTGGCCAAGCGGGAAAAGCGCAGGGAGCAGCGTACTGTTTTCCTGCTGCAGCAGGAAGATAAGATCGCGCTGGAACAGCGGGAAGAGCCTGGCCTGCTTTCCGGGCTCTGGCAGCTTCCCAACCAGAGCGGCAGCCTCTCCCCCGTAGAAGCCCTGCAGCAGGTGGAGGCGCTGGGGCTCCAGCCGCTGCAGCTCTGCCGGGAACTGAAACGAGAGCATGTTTTCACGCATATCATCTGGGAAATGCGCTGTTATCATATCCTCTGTGCCGGAGATGGAGGGCTTTGCTGGGCCGGAGAAGAGGAACTGGCCCGGAAATACGCACTGCCCACCGCCTTCCGCATCTTTCTGGAGGCTGTGCCGCTTTTCGGGAAAAAGCCGCCGGAACAGGCCGGAAGCGAAGCAGAAAACTGCCTTCTTCCTTTTAGCTTTTGGACTGATTGATTCAAACTCCGTCGATTTCACTATGCATTGGATAAAACAAAAAAATACGGTAAAATAGGCTAAAAGGCAAATCAATCTAATATTTGTCAAGCCCATTGTGGATGGTATTGATCGGTTCCATCGCTTCAAAATTCATTCAGATTGGTGCGTTAAACGGGAGCAGCAATCTGTACCAAGCAGCTAAATCGAATACAGAATGATGAAGGATAGTTGACACATTTATCTTCAGGCGTGGTGTCCCAATAAGAATTTTCGTCAGACCGATCTCCTTCACCATAGAAGAAAATCGAAGGCCGTTAAACCCTAGCTTATATATCACCAATAAGAATTTGACGGAGGGAATGCAGATGGTTCATTACGGATTAAGGGGCAGAGTTGCCATCATTACGGGAGCAAATAACCCGTGGGGGATCGGTGCAGCAACAGCATTGGCTTTTGCCCGTGAAGGCGCAAAGGTGGTTTTAGTATATAAAAAAATATTCAGGCCATTTGATGCGGCCAAGACGGATAGAAATGGTATAGATCGATATTACGGAGCAAATGCAGGAGCGGCCGATACTGTAGAAAATAAGCTTAGGGAAATCGGTGCTGATTGCATTGTGCTAGAAAGCGATATTTCAAATGAAGATGCCGTAAAGGAAATCTATTCTGCAACCCTTAAAAAATACGGACGGGTTGATATTTTGCTTAATAATGCGGCAACAGATGACGAAACCGGCTGCGACACGATAGAAACAATTACGCAAAGTGTGATCGATGATACGTTTGCGGTCAATGTTCGCGGAAGCATTTTGATGATTCGGGAATTTCTAAAGCATCGCAGTGATTATGGAAGGATTGTCAATATCTCTACCGATGCCGCCCAAATTTTCGCAGGGCAGATCACTTACGGAGCAAGCAAAGCGACATTAGAAGCGCTTACTCGCAGTATTGCTCTTGAAGTGGCACAGTATGGGATTACTGTGAATTGCGTGGCACCCGGCCCAACACAAACGGGATGGATCGATGCAGATTTTGAAAAGGCAGTGATCCCATTGATTCCGATGGGAAAGTTAATTCAACCGGAAGATATTGCCGAAACGATTTTGTTCCTAGCAAGTGAGCAAGCAAGAATGATTACGGGGCAGGTGATCAAAGTATCCGGTGGAAAAGCTATATAAGTCCCAATTTATAGAGCAGGTACTACCTGTTAATATACATCCACCGTTATATCCACGAAGGGATGCTGCTTAGTGCCGAAATCAGGCCAAGGGCTAATTGGGATACCGCCTTTCCTGTAGGTGATACAATGATGTGTGACAAATAGAAAAAAGAATAGTGAATAGGACA
>JAUMYD010000176.1 GCA_030528765.1 Bacillota bacterium | reverse complement strand
AGCACGTTCTTTTTTCTTTCCCGAATGTGTAACACATCATTGACAAACCTACAATTCCGAATGAAATCTTCTAAAGCAGCGCGAAGCCCGCAGAAGCCTGCTTTTCTTCTGCCGCCCTGCCCGGATCAGAACAGGGGAACGACGAGACCGCCGTAATTTTCCTGTATGTAGCTGCGGAGCTCCTCCGTGGAAAGCGCCCGGATCAACGCCAGGATGGCCTCATTCTCTTCATTGCCCTCCTTCACGCAGAGCACATTGGCATAGCTGCGGGCCCCTTCGGAATCCGGGGCTTCGCTGGCCACCGCATCCTCAGCAGCGTTCAGCCCAGCCTGCAGGGCATAATTCCCATTGATGATGCCAAAATCCACATCCTGAAGGGAGAGGGGGATCTGCGCGGCCTCCATTTCTATGAATTCAATGTTATAGGGATTCTCTGCAATATCAAGAACAGTGGCATTCAGATCTGCCCCTTCCCGCATGCGGATCACACCATTGGCCGCCAGCAGCAGCAGAGCCCGGGCTTCATTGGTGGCATCATTCGGAAGGGCAATGCTCGCGCCATCATAGAGCTCCTCCAGAGAAGAAAGCCGTCCCTTATAAATGCCCATGGCCTCATAGTGCAGCTCCGCAATGGCCCGGAGATGGGTGCCGTTATCCTGATTGAACTGCTCCAGATAGGGGCGGTGCTGGAAATAATTCGCATCCAGATCCCCGCTTTCCACAGCCAGATTGGGCTGCACATAATCCGTGAATTCCACGATCTCCAGTGTGATGCCCTGCTCTGCCAAAGCAGTCTCCGCCTGCCGCAGGATCTCTGCATGGGGCGTGATGGAAGCCCCCACCCGCAGGCAGAGCGCCTCCTCCTCCGGGCTGCCGCAGGCAGCAAGCAGCGGGAGGCAGGCCAGCAGACCCAGGAAGAGCAGCATGGCCTTTTTCAGCTTCCGTTTCAGTTTCCGTTCCGCTTTCCGTCTCTCTTTCTGTTTTCCTTTCAGTTCCATTTTTCTTCTCCTTTTCCCCAGAATAAATTTATATCAAAAAAACAAAACGATCAAAACGACCTGCTCAGCGCATGCGCTTATCGCTCTTCCGGGCCGCCAGATTTCCCAGCCCCTGAAAGATCTGCACCAGCAGCAGCAGGATCAGGATCATGATCAGCATAATATCCGTCTGGCTGCGGTAATAGCCGTAATTGATGGCAATGGCACCCAGGCCACCGCCGCCCACGATGCCGGCCATGGCAGAATAGCCCAGGATGGCGGTGACGGAAAGCGCTGCCCCCACCAGCAGCCCCGGCCTGGCTTCCGGCAGCAGGACCTTGCAGACGATCTGCATCGTGCCGGCCCCCATGGCCTGCGCTGCCTCGATCACCCCCGGATCCACCTCCTTCAGGGAGGCTTCCACCACACGGGCAACGAAGGGGGCGGCAGCCACCACCAGGGCCACCGTTGCCGCCTGCCAGCCAATGGAGCTGCCCACCACAAAGCGGGTGAAGGGCAGCAGGGCCACCATAAGGATCAGGAAGGGGATGGAACGCAGGCAATTCACGATCCCCCCCAGCAAAAGATTCAGCCGGGGCCGCGGGCAGATCCCCTCCCTGGCGCTGAGCACCAGCAGCACCCCAAGGGGGATGCCGATGCAATAGGCCAGCACAGTGGCGATGCAGCACATATACAGGCTTTCCAGCAAGCCTTCCAGGGTCAGCAGGAACATTTATCTCTCCTCCTTTTCACAGGGCAATACAGCCCCCTCCGGCTCTTCCAGCACTTCATAGGAAACATCCTCCTCCTCCAGGCGGGCCAGCATGCCCCGGCAGGCCCAGGCATCCTCCGGCAGGCGGATCAGCATCTGCCCATAGCAGCGGCCGGCAATGGTCCTGGTCTCCGCAAAGAGGATGCTGACCGCTGCCCCGCAGGAAAGCACCAGCTTGGATACAGTCGGCTTATCCACATCCCCGTCAAACACCAGGCGGACAAGGGGCCCTTTGGCAGGGGCCATCCCGATGAGCCCGCCGGCTTCGGGGAAGATCAGCTTCCTGGTATCCTCTGTTTTCGGGCGGAGAAACACTTCGCCGACAGGGCCGCTTTCGGCGATATGCCCCCGGGAAAGGATGGCCACCCGCTTGCAGATCTCCCCGATCACCCGCATTTCATGGGTGACGAGCACAACGCTTATGCCCATTTTCCGGTTCAGCTCCCTGATCAGGGCCAGGATGGAGCGGCTTGTGCCGGGATCCAATGCAGAGCTGGCCTCATCACAGAGCAGGATCTTCGGCTGGTTTGCCAGCGCCCGGGCAATGGCGACCCGCTGCTTCTGCCCGCCGGAAAGCTGAGCAGGGTAGGCTTCGGCCTTTTCCGAAAGGCCAACCAGCTCCAGCATTTCCCGGGCACGCTGCAGGGCTCTGCTCTTTTTTATCCCGGCGATCTCCAGCGGGAAGCAGATGTTTTCCAGCGCAGTGCGCTGCATCAGCAGGTGGAAGCCCTGAAAGATCATGCCGATCTCCCGGCGGGCCCTGCGCAGGGCTGCCGGCTCCATGCTGCTGATCTCCTTTCCGTTCACCCGGACGCTGCCGGAGCTTGGGCGTTCCAGCCCATTGATGCAGCGGAGCAGGGTGCTTTTTCCTGCGCCGGAGGGACCAATGATGCCAAAGATCTCCCCCTCCTCCACGGAGAGCGTAACATCCTCCAGCACGCTGAGTCTCTCCTCTCCTCTGCCAAAAGCCTTGCATAAATGATCGATTTGGATGATTGCCTGCGCGGACATGGAAGGCCTCCCAAAAAAAGAATAAAAAAAACGTCCTTGATCAAAAAAATCAAGGACGAAAGCAAATGCTTCGTGTTACCACCTTCATTCACCCCTGTCTCACGGCAGAGGCCTCTACAGGTACGGACAAAAAGTCGATACCCTGACGCGATCACGGGCGTCTCCCGTCGCAGCCTAATCTACTTCGGTGCGCAGCTCCCAGACCATCTTCCGCAGTGTTTTTCACACCCCTTCTCAGCTACCGGGGCTCTCTGTGGCTACTTGGCCACTGCATACTCCTTCTGTTCACAGCCTTT
>JAUMYD010000038.1:2713-13179 GCA_030528765.1 Bacillota bacterium | reverse complement strand
GTTTCGCCGGTTCTGGGATCCTGCAATTCGGGGAATTCGCGCAGGACATCGGTCATCTCATTGCCGCGTTCCCCGCAGCCGATATAAACAACGATATCCACGTCAGACCATTTGGCCAGCTGATGCTGAACGACCGTTTTGCCGGAGCCAAAGGGGCCGGGAACTGCTGCCGTACCGCCTTTTGCGATGGGGAACATGGTATCAATGATACGTTGACCAGAGCAGAGCGGTGCAGTAGGCGGGAATTTTTTCTTATAGGGGCGGCCAACACGAACCGGCCAGCGCTGAATCATAGTCAGTTCTTTGGTTTCGCCATTGTCCAGAACCAAAGTCGCAACTACATCCTCAACGGTGTAGCTGCCGCTGGAGATGGATTTGATTTTACCTGAAAGACCATTGGGAACCATGATCTTATGCAGAACAACAGAAGTTTCCTGGACGGTACCGATCACATCACCGCCGATCACTTTGTCGCCCACTTTGGCAGTGGCCTTGAAATCCCATTTTTTGGAACGGGAAAGGGCAGGGACTTCAACACCTCTGGTGATGTTGGAACCGACAGTCTTCATGATCTCTTCCAGAGGACGCTGAATACCATCGTAAATATTTTCGATCATGCCGGGGCCCAATTCGACAGAAAGGGGAGCTCCGGTGGTTTCAACGACGGTGCCGGGGCCAAGGCCGGATGTCTCCTCATATACCTGAATGGAGGCCGTACCGCCCGTCATGGTCAGAATTTCGCCAATCAGACGCTGCTCACCAACGCGAACAACGTCAGCCATGTTGGCGTTTTCCAGGCCTTCCGCTACGACAAGCGGACCGGAGACCTTGGTAATTCTACCGTTTTTCATCTATATTTTCACTACCTTTCGCGAAAAATGATAAACAGACATATTGCTTTAGAGAATATCTGCACCGACTGCCCGTTCAACGGCGTTTTTCAGGTTGGCTTTACCCAAGCCCAAAGAGCCACCCTTCCCGGGGATCAAAATGATAGCCGGTGTGATGCTGTCCTTGTATTTATTGATATCAGCCTGCAAATCTACAGCCAGCTGCTCTGTCAGGTAGATGATCGTATAATCTTCCTTGACCAACTTCGCCAGTTCCCGGTGGGCAGCTGCACTATCCTCAGCAAAAACAACATCCAAGCCAAGAGCACGAAAGCCCAGAACACTCTCCTGATCTCCCAAAACAGCAATTTTATACATAGGTATCACGCATCCTTTCCCGGATGGTATCTGCCGGGAGCCCGGCCATCCGTCCAGCCATAACGATGCGGATCGTTGTCAGCTCGCTTTCCTTTGCGGCCAGGTAGGCAATGAGCGGTGCTTCCCCGAAGGCAATATATTTTGCGCTGGAGAGATAGGCCTGAACCGCATTGTCGCAAAGCTTTTCAAAATTGGTTAAACTACCGCCCTGAAGCGCTGCTGCACCGGCTTCTGCTGCTTCTTTAAAGCGCGTGAAGCCAAAGAGTTCATTCAGGCCGTTGCCCGCGCTCACACAGGCCAGAATGCGGCTGGTGTCCACATTCCCGCCATGAAAGAGCACACCTTCCAGGAAAGAGCTTCCTTTGCCCATACGCAGGGTGCGCACTGCGGAACGCAGATTTGCCCCATCGATCATGGTGCGCACATAATCCGCCAGGAATTCAGATTGGGTTTCTTCTGCCAGCTGGAACATCTCCTGAAAATAGGCTTGATCCAGAACAAAATCTGCTAACTGAGGATCTCTGGTGTTCCCCAGGACCTCTCTGGCTTTCAAGATGGATTCCTGCAGGATCGGCGGGAGAAAACGCAGTTCAGAGGCGCGAATTACTTCTTCCATTTCCTTTGCGGGAATGCGGCCGCTATCGATCAGAAGCGCATCCGGTGCGCTGCCGGTACTTTCGCAGCGGAGAAGAACCTTTACATTATGATAATCATATTTGAGTTTAAAAACATCCACAATGCGCTGATCCGGCGCGAAGAAGGACATATCTTCGATGACTCTTTGCCGCTCGCTGGCCAGCATCTCGTTGATGCTTTTAATGGAAATCTCTTCGATTTCTTTATAGCCCCGATCATTCAGCACTTTCAGCGCTTCCGCGTCGGAATGTGCTTCGATCATGGTTTCAATCTGCTCCTTGTCCAGCAGGTGGGTTTCCAGAACCCGGATGCGGGTCGAGATGAACAGATAATCCATTTCATTGGGTTTCGACAAGTTCATCCTCCTTTCTTTGGGATGCAGCAGCTGTTCAGGAGAACAAAACCTTTGCAACATCTCCTGCCAGCTCATCCCGCATGATTCGTAGGATGGTGTCATAGGCACAGTTTACTTCAACATCACCGGCACTGATAATCAGGCCGCCAGAAATATTCCTGGGTTTGTCGCTCAAAGTAAAAGCAGCACCCTTCACCAGCTTATTTGCTTTGGCGATCACTTGTGGGCCGATGCTGTCCAGATCATCATCATTCATGAAGATGGTTTCTTTCCCGCTGCGGGAGCCAAAGGCGATCAAACGAGCGTTCAGATTGATCCGTTCTTCGCCTTTGAGAGCCAAAAGTTTTTTGTGCGCTCTGCGGAAAGAATCATCGATTTTTTCCTGTTTGGTTTGGAGCAAAAGCTTCCGCGCTTCCAACTCGGCTGCGCGAGTCTGACGTTCTATGCGTTCTTCTGCGGCCTGCTGGCCCTTTGCCAGAATATCTTTTTTCAGTGCTTCGGCTTTGGCTTTATAGTCAGCCTGGATAGCGGCACAGTCCTCCTGTGCCTGCTTCAGCACGGCATCGATTTCGCATTGGACATCTTTTTGGATCTGCGCGGTAATTTTTTCAATACCGTTCATCGCACATTACCAACCTTTCCGAAAGTGACATCCACTATCTTACAGAATGCCATTGAGCATGAGGAAGGAAGCCAGCAGGGAGAGAATGGCATAGAATTCAACCATGATGGCCATGATGATGCCCTTGGAGAGCTCTTCAGAGCGTTTTGCGATCAGGTTAACAGCAGCAGCAGCGCATTTTCCCTGAGCGATAGCGGAGAAGAGACCACCGAAAGCCATGGGCAGGCAGGCCACGAAGAAGGTCATACCCTGTTCAAAAGTAACATCGATCAGACCGGTGCCACCAAAGAGACCAAGTTTCATCAGAGCGAAGAACCAAATGACCAGACCATACAGACCCTGCGTACCGGGAAGAATCTGCAGAATCAAAACCTGAGAGAATTTGTTGGGGTCCTCTGCCAGGACGCCGGTTGCTGCGGAACCGACCAGACCAACACCTTTAGCAGAACCAACGCAAGAAAGGAAAACAGCCAGGGATGCGCCCAAAAACACCAGAGCAGTACCACATGCACCAAACAATTCCATGATAAAATCCTCCTTAAAAATAAAAGTTAAAGTAGAAAATAGTTTTTTGTTACTGAACAGATTTGGGGAAGAAAACGGTTTTATTTGATTTCCTGACCGACCACATCAACGTATTTGGTATTGTAACGCAGAGGACGGAAAGGAATGCCGCCGTTTTCATAAAATTTGCTGAAGAACTCCAGATACTGGAGTCGGGCCGCGTGAACATAGGTACCGACAAGGTTGATCCCCAGATTGAAAACGTGACCCACCAGGAAGATGATGGCGAACATGATCAGGGAGCCGTTCAGGGAGCCCAGAATATTGACAACGCTGGCGATAACAGCAGTGGCCAGCATCAGTGCCATCAGACGGGAGTAAGAAAGAATATCCGACAGCCAGCTGGTGACATCATAAAGGGAAACGATGCCACCAAAGAGCTTCTTAAAGATACCCTTTTTGCTGTGCCCCTGCGTGAGGACCAGTGCCCCCAGACCAATGAAGATCGGCCAGAATTTCCCGGTAAGCACAATCCCGCCGATGGAAGCAAAGAAAATCCACCAGGGAACAACATCCAAAATGCCGTCCAGGCCATGCTTATCGCGAAAGCAGACATAAATGTGAATGCATTGACCAACGATCAAATGGAATACCCCCACCACAATGGCGAAAATCAGCACGCCCATGGGGTCGTTCAGTGGGTTGATCAGGCTCCACATTTCAACGCCCGGATTATTCAGGAAAACCTCATTGATCACGGGGATGGCATCACCAAAGCAGCTTCCAGTGAAATAGCCGCAAATGGTAGTGGAAATACCAACCAAAATGCCCAGGCCGGTCAGACGCCGCAAACCGCCCTTTGGTTTGACCAGAAGCTTTAAAGCTACGCAGGCTGCAACCATGATGATACCATAGGCGATATCTGCAAACATCAGGCCGAAGAAGAAAACATAAAAAGGGAAAATCAAGGGGTTGGGGTCGATATTGTTATAGGTCGGAAGGGAGTACATTTCCGTCACCATATTCATGGGTTCGACCACAGCGTTGTTCTTCAGCAAAGTAGGAACCGCGTCACCAGGTTCCGGATCTGTCATTTCGTAAGCGCAAGTGAAAGCATTCAGATCCTGACTCAGCTTTTTTTCTTCCGGGGCCGGGACCCAGCCTTCAAAGAAAAAGACAGTGCCATTCGTCAGGAAGCGCTCTCTGGTAAGCTCTTTGCTCAGCTCCTGATTTAGACGATCCTGGAAGATCCGTAAATCCCCACGAAGGTCTTTGAATGCTACAATTCTCTCGATTGCAGCTTCTTTTTCCTGTTCTAATTTGTTAAATTCCTGCGTAAGCTGGTTAATATTACTTTCTGCCGTTCCTGTGACCCCTTTAAAGCGGGTCACAGAGAAAGAATGGGGCCGCAGAGCTGCCAAAGCAGCTTCCGCCACATCCCGATGACTGATCAGCAGAAAATAGCTCTGCTCCTCATCATTGCTGATCGGAAAGAGACAAGCTTCTTCGCAGGCCTGAAGCAGATCCTGTTCCATTTCCCGAAGCTCTGCCGCAGCAGGGGCAGAGCCCAGAATATAAGAGGTATGCAAACTGCCTTCGCATTCAAGGGGAAAGTTCAGCGTAGCCCAGGGCTGCAGGGCCGCCTTCTGGGTGGCTATACGGTTTTGTTGGCCAAAAATCTGTGCGATTTCACGAAGATTATCGTTGATGCTTTCCACCGCAGCCAGGTTAGTTTTCTGTGCTTCGGAGGAATAAAGCTCTTCTTCAGTAATCGTTTTCCGTTTAACAAACAATCCGCCTTTTGCAGGGGCATACTTATCCAGGCCATCCATGGCACTGCGCAAATTGGAAAGATCCGCTTTTACGTTCGTGCTCAGGGATTCATCGCGACGAAGCAGGTCTGTCCATTCCGGATCATTCAGCTGCGCAATCGGTTCGTTCACCGCTACACAGCCTAAACGAAGCAGATGATCCAAAAGCTTTCCTTTCTGATCATTCAGCCCAACCAAACGCAGACGCTTCATTTTTACAATTGCCATTAGATCTTCACAACCCTTTCCACGATCAACGCCGCTGCTGCATCCAGATTTCTGCTGGCGTTTTTATCCAGTTTCTCGCAAGCAGATTTCGCCTCATTCAGAATCCGCTTTGTGGTGGCTTCTGATTTTTTGTCTGCCTCCTGAAGCATGGCCTGTGCCTGTTCCCGGGCCTGTTTTTCGGTGGCTTCCATCAAGGAATTTCCGTCCCGCTGCGCATCCGCCTGCATCTTTTGTGCTTGCTGCAAGGCTTCGGTTTTTTGGGACTGCATCAGCTGTTCCGTTTCGTTAATTTGCTTGATTGCTGCTAAAGACATTTATTCACCTCGTTTCTAAATAATAGAATCAAAAAACATAGTTTTATAACCAAGCCAAACAAAGTTATCATACCATATTATAGTAGGTAGAAGCAACAAAACTTATCTTTTTTTCCAATTGTAATAGTTTGAAAAAATATTTATAATTTTCCATAGTGCTACTTTTGTTATGATTTTTTTCGATTCCTTTCTTCTTATAAATTTATTTTTTGGTTTTATAGAGGATGATAATTATTTTTTTTTGTGCTTTTGTTTTTTTGCAAAATATTTTATGCTTTTTGAGAGGATTTCGCTTAAATTTATGCAAAAACTCTTCCACGAAAATCAGCCGCTTTGGATTCAATGCCAAAGCGCCTTTCACTTTTGTCTTTTTCAGCTTTATATTTCAGAAAAAAAGATTTCCACAAAAGAGAGCATGGCATATTGGGCGGGATCCATGCTATAATATTTTCCTGTAAAGGATCTAACAGATGCGGCATCTGCCAATTGGAGGCAGCGCCTGAGAACCTGAATGCCGGAGCAACAGGATGAATCGGCCGGGGAGGGGAGCATGCTGAAGCTACTTGCAAAAATTTTCATAAAAAACGAGGCACAGCTGCCAGAAACAGAGCGCAGAAGAAAATATGGCATGCTTTCTGGTGGATACGGAATTTTTTTGAACCTGATTCTTGGTGCAGCCAAACTTTTTGCCGGCCTGATCAGCGGCTCTCTTGCCATCATGGCAGACGCTGCTAATAATCTGACCGATGCCTCCTCTTCACTGGTTAGTCTTTTGGGCTTCCGTCTGGCAGGAAAGGAGGCAGATGAAAACCATCCGTTTGGCCATGCACGATTTGAATACATTGCCGGCCTGATCGTGGCGATGTTCATCATCGTTATGGGCTTTGAACTGCTGATCTCGTCCATAAAAAAAATTTTGCAGCCAGAGGCTATCAACTTTAGTCTGCTTTCTTTGATCATTTTGCTGATCTCGGTTTTTATTAAATTCCACATGATGATTTATAACCGCAGGCTGGGGAAACAATTTTCTTCTGCTGTTCTTTTTGCCACGGCGGCAGATTCCATGAGTGATTGCATTGCCACCTCTGTGGTGCTGCTGTCTATGCTACTGGGCCATTTCACCACGCTGACCCCAGATGCCTATGCCGGTGGCCTGGTCGCACTTTTTATCCTCTATACCGGGATAAAAGAGGCAAAAGTGCTTATTTCTCATCTGTTGGGGCATTCGCCGGATCCGGAATTGGTCCACCGAATCGAACAGCTGGTTCTGGAGGATGCATTTGTGCTCGGAATCCATGATCTTTTGGTACACGATTACGGGCCGGGGCACTGCCTGGTTTCCCTGCATGCCGAAGTTTCCCCCCATGAGGATTTGCTGAAAATCCACGAGGCCATCGATACTATCGAGCTGCGTATCCGTCGGGAGCTGGGCTGTCCTGCCATTGTGCATATCGATCCTGTAGATATGGAGGATGCGGAAACACTTCGTATTCGAAAAGATTTGGAAGAGAAGCTGAAGGCGCTTTCCCCCGAAGTGACGATCCATGATTTTCGTTTTCTCACCCGGCAGGGAAAAAAGATATTGTTTTTTGATGTAAGCGCTCCATTTTCCCTGAAAATGAGCAAAGAACAGATCCGCTTATCTGTAGACCAGCTGGTAAAGGAATTGGATCCTTCTCTTTCTGCCATGATTGAGATCGATCGTCCATATGCTGCAGGAGATTGACCGGAAGACGCAGAGAAGCACATCAGCGACATTATTTTTCACCAAAAGCATGTTAAAAAAAAGCAACTATTATTTTTTATAAAATCTGAGAGGTAAAAAATGGAAACTTTGCGGGAATTATATAGAATCGGCCGTGGCCCTTCCAGCTCCCATACACTTGCTCCTGATCGGGCTTCCCGTATTTTTTTGATGCGTTACCCACATGCAGATCAGTATAAAATAATTCTCTACGGTTCCCTGGCTAAAACCGGACGGGGTCATTTGACAGATAAGGCTATTCTGGATGTTTTTCCACAGGAAAAAACGAAAGTGATCTTTGATACGGAGACGCAGGACATTCCGCATCCCAATACCATGGATTTTTTTGCCTATGAGGCTGGCAGTGAGATCGGGAACAACAGGATTATCAGTGCCGGAGGCGGCCGGATCCAGATTTTTGGGGAGCCGCCTACCGCTTCCCCCTTCGTCTATCCCCATTCCAGCTTCACGGAGCTTAAGGCGCATTGCCAAAAGGAGCATATTCGACTTTGGCAATATGTGGTCAACACAGAGGGCTATGATATTATTGTTTTTTTGGAGCGCATATGGGCAGCCATGAAGAATTCTGTTTATGAGGGACTTGAGGCAGAGGGTACGCTGCCTGGCGGCCTGAACGTACAGCGAAAGGCAAAATATTTATATACGCAGCGACATATTGACGAGAGCCCGGAAACAAAAACCAGCCGTCTGATGTGCGCCTATGCCTTTGCTGCCAGTGAGCAAAATGCTGCCGGTGGAAACATTGTCACCGCGCCCACCTGCGGCTCCTGCGGGGTTGTGCCGGCCGTTTTACTTTATGCACAGAATAAACATAATTTTCATGACAGTGAAATCGTTCGGGCCTTATGCACTGCAGGCGTGATCGGAAACCTGATCAAAAACAATGCTTCCATCAGCGGAGCAGAGTGCGGTTGCCAAGCAGAGATCGGCAGTGCCTGCGCCATGGCTGCGGCTGCTCTTGCAGAGCTTTATGAGATGGATATGGATCAGATTGAATATGCTGCTGAAATCGCTATAGAACACATGCTGGGGCTGACTTGTGACCCAATCAACGGGCTGGTCCAGATCCCCTGCATTGAGCGAAACGGTGTTGCAGCCCTACGCGCCCATAGTTCCTTTGTTTTGGCAAACTTTTTGACACATACACGTAAAATTTCTTTTGATCTGGTCGTTCGAACCATGAAGCAGACCGGACAGGATCTTTTCAGCAAATACCGGGAAACCTCTGAAGGTGGGCTGGCAGAAATGTACAAAACCCAGTCTGAAATCGAAAATATAAAATAAACAAAAGAAAGGAGGCCCATATGGTAAAAAAACGAAACCCCAGGAAAAAAACACTTGTGGTCTATCTGTTTACGCTTCTTTTTTCTCTGGCCTATATCCTTATAGGGCGGCACTTTGCCATGGATGGCTATCCAAACTGGGAGGAGCCTTCCACTATAACCTATAAAGGGAGAGTAGAGCAGGTTATTTCCCAGGAAAAAATCTCCGGTGGGGATGAGCTCTGTCTTTCCGTGAAGGTTCTGAATGGCCCGGAAAAAGGAAGCCTGGTGACAGTTCGGCAGAGCATTTATGAGAATTACTACCCGGTTCAGGATAAAGCTGCAGTCGGTGATAAAATCCTTTTTTATACGGATAAAAACCGTGAAGACAGTGAATGGCTGATGCTGGAATATGTCCGCAGCGACGGGATTCTGATCCTAGGCTTTGCCTTTGCCTTGGCTGTTCTTGTTTTTGGTCGCTGGAAGGGCTTGAATACCCTGATTTCACTTGCCTTTACCTGCCTGGCTGTATTCATGGTCTTCATTCCCGCTGTGCTTTCCGGGCAAAACATCTATCTTTGGTCCATTGTTACCTGCCTTTATACGATTAGCATGACTATGCTGTTTATCAACGGGATAAGTAAAAAGAGCTTCGCTGCCGGAGCCGGCTGCTTTGCGGGGGTCGCTATGGCTGGTGTTTTGACCCTGTTTATGGATCAGGTTTTGGGGCTTACGGGCATGACTACGGAAGATGCCCTTTACTTACAGATGATCGAGGTTGCAGAGCCCATCAATCTGCGGGCTATCGTCTTTGCCGCGATCATCATCGGCGCAATGGGCGCGATCATGGATGTGGCGATGGATATTGCCTCTTCTCTGGAAGAGATTCGTAAAAATACGCCCGAGGTCAGTGCGCGTTCCCTTATTCGTTCCGGCATGAATATCGGCCGGGATGTGATGGGGACCATGGCAAACACCCTGGTTTTGGCCTATATAGGTAGCAGCCTCAGCACAACGCTTTTGATGGTTGCGTATAACGTGGAAATGGTACAGCTTTTTAATATGGAGATGATCATTGTTGAACTTTTACAGGCCATCGTGGGCAGCACGGGCATTTTGCTGACGATCCCGCTTACTTCTTTGATCTGTTCACTGATCTACCCAGGGAAGAGTGGTCATGCTGTGGAGCCTCCCTTACGATCCGCTGACACAGAGATAGAGCTGCCCTCCAATCCTCATTTTTAAGAAAGCTGTCTTTTTGCGGCAGCCCCGTTTCCTGAATAAAAACAGCAAAGAGAAGACTCAAAATTTGAGTCTTCTCTTTTTGTTGGGCTTTCCAGCTCTGCAAAAAAAGAAAAGGACTTTTCGACTCATACCAGCGTGATATAAGCCTGGTTCACATAGCCGATCGTTCCCATATAATCTACAATGTACCAGTTTTCCGCAGTCCCGGTGATGATCACGCCGGCTCCGTTCGGCACCACAATTAGGCTGGGGGCTTCGAAGCTGGGGCCGGAGCGTATGTTCACGGGAAAGGATTCTGTATCTATCACCCCACGCTGAACAGTGTTTGGTTCCACAAAAGGAATCCCAAAATACTGTGTCAGGGAAAGCACCAGGGCTCTGGCTATGAGATTCAAATTGGAGATGATCCACTCTGCATCCTCCCGGTTGTCGTGGTAAGCGGTTTCCAGCAAAACTGCAGTGGTTTTTGTATTGTTCAGTTCGTAAAGATTTCTGCTGGGTGTAGTTCCAACCAGC
>JAUMYD010000038.1:0-2703 GCA_030528765.1 Bacillota bacterium | reverse complement strand
ATATGCTGCGCATATTGGCTGCGATCAGCTGCGCCAGCGCTTCACCGGCAGCCGAACCTTGGAAATAGTATACATCTGTTCCTTGAATACGCCCAGAAAGAGATTCTGGGGCTGCATTGGAATGCAAAGAAAGATGCACATCGTAGCTTTCGGCATTTGAAAGATCCACAGAACCCCCAACACGCAGGGAGGGATCATTTCGGCCAAAGCTGATCCCCGAAGCATTCAGATAAGGGATCATAGCATCTGCCAGCAGGTTCATGTAGTATTCTTCACTGTTCCCTGTCACATAAAGATTGTATTCCTGGGTGGATGGACTAAGAAAAACACTGGGCATTTTCACCGCCTCCTTTTCACCAGCATATGCAAACGAGGAAGAAAGTATCACAAAAAGCAGGTAAGAAAGGAGCGGCGAAGAATATAATAATGTTTAATATCAATAAGAACATGTGAGGGAACATGGATATTTTACAAGGACTAAACGAACAGCAATTACAGGCTGTAACTGCGGAAAAGCAGCATATGCTGGTGATCGCAGGCGCTGGCTCCGGCAAAACAAAGGTTCTGGTAAGCCGCGTGGCTTGGTTGATTTCAGAGAAAAAGATCAACCCTTATCATATTTTAGCGGTCACTTTTACAAATAAAGCCGCAAATGAGATGAAAGAACGAATTCAAAAAATGTTGGATATCAATACGCGCTGGATGTGGATTGGCACTTTCCACTCTCTTTGCGCACGTATTCTTCGGCAGGAGGGTGAAAGCTTCGGCCTTGGCAGGAACTTTCTGATTTATGATGATGCGGACTGCAGAGCTCTGATAAAGCGGGCATTGGCTGAACTGAATCTGGCTAATGAAGAAAAAAGCTATCATCCCGCAGCCGTACAGGCTGCCATCAGTGATGCCAAAAATAAGCTTATCACTTCCAGTGAATATTTATCTTCTGCCGGTGATGAGTGGAACAGAAATATTGGCCAGCTTTATCGGCGTTATCAGCAAATGCTGAAAGATAATCATGCGCTGGACTTTGATGATTTGCTTACGCACACGCTCTGGTATCTGCAGCGATACCCGGAAATTTTGGTGCGCTACCAGGAACGGTTTTCGAATGTTCTGGTGGATGAATATCAGGATACGAATCATTGCCAGTATATGCTGGTGAAGCTGCTTGCCGGGGAGAAAAACAATATTTTTGCCGTGGGGGATCCGGATCAGTCTATTTATCGCTGGCGTGGTGCTGACATAAGCAATATCCTTGATTTTTCAAAGGACTATAAAGATTCGGTAGAGCTGCGCCTGACCCAGAATTATCGTTCCACGCAGAACATATTGGATGCGGCGAATGCAGTGATCGCCAATAACAAATCCCGCCGCCCCAAAGAGCTTTTTACTGAAAGCGGCTCTGGAGACCTGATCAATGTGCATCAGTCCGACAGCGATCGGGAGGAAGCAGCCTATGTGGTTCGCCATGTTGTTGCCCTGCAGGAAGAAGGCTACGCGCTGAAAGATTGTGCCGTGCTCTTCCGCACCCATGGTCAGAGTCGTCTGCTCGAAGATGCCTGCATAAAATACAATCTACCCTATCGGGTCTATGGGGGAATGAAATTCTACGAACGCAAAGAGGTCAAAGATACCTTGGCTTACCTGCGTATTCTGGTGAATCCCCATGATGATGAGGCTCTGCGGCGCATATATAACGAACCCCGCCGTGGTATCGGAAAAGCGACCTGGGATAAACTTACGGAGATCGCAGGGGAGCGAGGCTGCTCCCTCTGGACTCTTTTGGGAGAGAGCCTTTCTCTTTCCATGGCCAAGGCCGTCCAGAACAAACTGGATTCCCTTCATAATCTGCTGGAATCCCTGATTTTTTTTGCCAATTCCAACCAGCTGGTAAAAGAGATCATCCGAGAGACCTGGCAGCGAACCGGATATGCAGATATGGTCGCGGCCAGCGAGGGTGGTGCGGATAAAATGGAAATTCTGGAGCAGCTTATGGATACGGCCAGCGAATTCGATGAGATGTATGAGGATCTGCTTCTTTCCGCTGGAGATGAGGACGTGGCTGATCCGCCGCTGCTTTCTTTCCTGAGCCAGGTCTCCCTGGCCACGGATATGGACAGCACAGAGGAAGAGGGAAGTTCTTATCTGACGCTGATGACACTCCATGCAGCTAAAGGGCTGGAGTTTCCAGTTGTTTTCATGGTGGGCATGGAAGAAGGCGTCTTCCCTCACAAGCGAGTACTTTTCAGCACGGATCCGGCAGAAATGGAAGAGGAGAGAAGACTATGTTATGTGGGCTTGACGAGAGCAGAAAAACGCCTCTTTTTGACTGCTGCCAACCGCCGCCAGTATTGGGGGAAATTTGAAACCAACAAACCTTCACGCTTTCTGGAGGAGATCCCGGAGCATCTGATCGTTCGCAGCGGATCCCAGCAGAAGCCGCAGCAGAAAATTCGTCAGGAGTACACCACAACAAATAATGTTTTTCAACCCCGTATCATGAAGGAAAAAGAAGTGAAGCACAGCGCAGAATCTGCTGCTTCCGTTTTGGTGGGAGATCGTTTGCAGCATGCAAAATTTGGGGTCGGTGTAGCCATTGCGGTCAGCGGCAGTGGGGATGAACTGCAGATTACAGTAGCTTTTCCGGATGTCGGTGTCAAAAAGCTCCTATGGAAATATGCACCGATGAAAAAAATTTGATTCGAG
>JAUMYD010000037.1:13000-13318 GCA_030528765.1 Bacillota bacterium | reverse complement strand
AGCGGACATCCGGCGCATCCGCAAACTTGGGCTGGGAAAAATCAGGCGCATGATAGATCGGCATTGTAAATAATGTCATCTTTACGTCTCCTTCTGTGTTTTACTGCAGGGTGGCGTACATCACAGCCTTGATGGTATGCATGCGGTTTTCCGCTTCATCAAAGACCACAGACTGCGGGCTGTTGAAGACCTCATCGCTGACTTCCATCTCAGTGATGCCGAATTTGTCGGCGATCTCCTTGCCGATGGTGGTATTGGTATCATGGAAGGAGGGCAGGCAGTGCATAAAGAGGGCATCGGGCTTGGCCATAGACATGA
>JAUMYD010000037.1:7391-12990 GCA_030528765.1 Bacillota bacterium | reverse complement strand
CTTTGCATTCACCTGATAGGGGGTCAGCAGCTTGATGCGGGTCTCCCAGACTTCATCCGGCTCACCCATGGATACCCAGATATCGGTGTAGATCACATCGGCATTGGTCGCGCCTTCGGCCACATCCTCGGTAAGGGTGATGGTGCAGCCGTTTTCCGCAGCGATCTTTTTGCAGGTCTCCACCAGATCCTCTGCGGGGAAGAGCTCCTTCGGTGCGCAGGCGGTGAAATGGATGCCCATCTTGGCGCAGGCAACCATCAGGGAATTGCCCATATTGTTACGGGCATCGCCGAAATAGGTGAAGCGCAGCCCCTTCAGGCAGCCCTTCTTTTCTTCGATGGTGAGCAGGTCAGCCAGCATCTGGGTGGGATGGAATTCATCGGTCAGGCCATTCCACACGGGCACACCGGCGTTTTCGGCCAGGCTCTCCACGATCTCCTGACTGAAGCCGCGGTATTCGATGCCGTCATACATGCGGCCCAAAACGTGGGCAGTATCCGAGATGCTCTCTTTTTTGCCCATCTGGCTGCTGCCAGGATCCAGATAAGTCACACCCATGCCCAGATCCATACCGGCCACCTCAAAGGAGCAGCGGGTGCGGGTAGAGGTTTTTTCGAAGAGCAGCACGATATTTTTGCCTTCCAGCCAGCGGTGGGGAACGCCAGCCCGCTTCATATCCTTAAAATTCCGGGAAAGATCCAGCAGATAGCGGATCTCTGCGCTGGAGTAATCCAGCAATTTCAGAAAATGTCTTCCTCTGATGTTGACCGGCATAATACATCTCTCCTTTAATCTTTTTAGCTGTTTTATTATAGATGATTTAGACAATAAGTCCTATATCTGTAACGAAACTTACCGGCGCACAGCATCCCGCTGCAGGGGCATGCTCATACAGCGCGGGCCGCCACGGCCACGGGAAAGCTCTGAGCTGGGCATCATCAACACATGCAGGCCACTTTCCTCCAGGATCTGATTGGTCACATAGTTACGGTCATAGACCACCACTACGCCGGGGGCGATGCAAAGGGTATTGGAGCCATCGTTCCACTGCTCCCGCTCTGCGGCGATCTCGCTTTCCCCGCCGCAGCGGATCAGCTGCACGCTGTCCAGCTTCAGGTAGCGGGCCAGCACTTCTGCCAGGGAGCCGCTGACTTCCCGGGTATGGATCTCTGCCCGACCCTTCCCCGTCAGCTCAAAGATGCGCAGGGTATCCAGGATACCGGGATGGACGGTGAATTTATCTATATCCACCTGCGTAAAGACTGTATCCAGATGCATGAAGGCTCGGGTGCGGGGGATCTCAAAGGCCAGAACGGTATCGATCTCCGCAGCTTCATCAGCGAAGATGTTCTGGGCCAGCTGTTCAATGGCTTCCGGCTGGGTGCGCTGGGAAATGCCCACCGCCAGAACATTGGCGCTGAGATTGAGGATATCCCCGCCTTCTATACTGAAATTATACGCGGGTGTATATTAGAGGGGAACAGAATCCGCATAATCCGGGTGGTACTGCAGCACATAGCGGCCGTAGATAGTCTCCCGGTTTCGGGTAGCAGAGAACATATGGTTCAAGCTGACGCCCCGGCCAATGCAGGCAAAGGGGTCACGGGTAAAATAAAGATTGGGGATGGGGGGCATCATAAAACGGGCACCGCTCCGCACCAGGCCGGAAAGGTGCACCGGCCCCTGGGGCAGGTGGCGGAAAGAGATCCCCTCCATCGTGCGGGTAACCAGTACCCTCGGATCCTCCAGGCTCAGCAGGTATTCCCGCAGGGGCTCCTGATAGCCCAGCGCAGTGCCGCCGGCGGCCCGGATCACATCCTCCACAAATTCCTGCTTCAGCTCTGGCTTCTCCGCCAGCACCTGCGCAGTCAACTCTTCCAGATAAACGACCTCCACGCCCTGCTTACGAAGGATCTCCGCAAACTGATCGTGCTCCTGCTGGGCTCTGTGCAGGTAAGGGATATCATCGAAAAGCAGCTGCTCCATGGTGGTGGGGCTCAGGTGCTCCAATTCCCGACCGGGGCGCTGCAACATAACTTTTTTCAAGGGGCCAATTTCACTTTTTACGCAAATCGGCATATGCCGTCCTCCTTCAGCCTTATTCATTTTTATTTTATCAAATATACATTCGTTTTACCAGATGTAAGTGAAATTTGTTTTGGATTTTTCAGGAATATTTTTCAAAAAAAGGGGCAGCAGCTTTTTCAGGGGAGTGCCGCAGGGTCTCCGGAAGAAAAATCTTTCCCGGGAAGCAAAGAAAGGTCTGCACAAAAAAGCCTGCCGCCGGGCAGGCTTTTACAATATGAAAACGAAGCGGCTTTCAGCTGCCCCGGCGCAGCACAAAATGATTTTTCTCAAAGCGCAGAATGCCCTCCTTCTGCATCCGGCTCAGCTCTGCGGAAAGGCCGCTGCGCTCCACGGAAAGATAATCCGCCAGCTGCTGCCGGGAAAAACTGATCTCAAAATCCGGGCTTTTGTGCCGCCTGGCCTCTGCGGAAAGATAGGAAAGCAGCTTTTCTCTGGTGCTGCGCTGGCCCAGATGCCGCAGCTTTTCGGTGAGCCGCAGATTCTTGCTGGCAGAATCCGCCAGCAGATTGCGGATCACCCGGCTGTGGTGTTCGCAGCTGGCCGGGCAGACAGAAATGATGCGGCGGGGCTCCAGAAACAGCACCCGGCAGGGGCTTTCCGCCAGCACATCCATATTCAGCGCAGAACCGGGGGAGCAGGCAAAGGCCTCCGCAAAGACCTGGCTCACCGCCACCTCCGAGAGGATATTCCGATTCCCCCAGTAATCCTCCTGGATCAGCAGAGCGCTGCCGGAGATCAGCAGGCCCAGGGCCGCCACCTCTTCCCCAGCCCGCAGGATGTAGCTGCCCTTTGGGTAATCCTGCACCCGATATTGCAGACACTGCAGCATGGCACGCAGCTCTTCCTGCTCCACACCGGTAAAAAGCGGGGAAGCAGATGCAGCCTTTAAGATCTCTTCCATACATATCCTCCTGCGCGCCCCGGCAAAGTGGGGAAGCTTTCTCGTTGATTTTCTCGTTGATAGAAAGGAAACCAGCCCCGGAAAAGCCTGGCGAGGCGCTTTCGGAAAAATTCCCAAAAATTTTTCAGCTGTTGAAAATTCAACCGATTTTCGAAGCAGATTATACTATACTCTACTCAAGAACACAAGCGCGACACAAATTCAGCAAAGATGGAGGTGCGGAACATGATCCGAAACATCCTGCACATAGACGAAGAAAAATGCAATGGCTGCGGTGCCTGCGCCACGGCCTGCCACGAAGGCGCCATCGCCATGATCGATGGCAAAGCCCGGCTGATCCGGGAGGATTACTGCGACGGCCTGGGGGATTGCCTGCCCGCCTGCCCCACCGGGGCGATCCGGATCGTGCAGCGGGAAGCAGCAGCCTATGACGAGGCTGCGGTGCAGGCGCACCTGCAGGAAAAAAGCAAGCAGCAGATGAAAACACCCTGCGCCTGCCCGGGCAGCATGGCAAAGGCCCTGAAACGGGAGGAAGCAAACGCCGTCCCCAGCTCCTGCAGCTGCGAAAGCCCCAGCCGCCTGCAGCAGTGGCCGGTGCAGATCAAGCTCTCCCCCATCCAGGCAGCCCATTTTGATGGAGCAAAGCTGCTGATCGCCGCGGACTGCACAGCCTATGCCTACGCCAGCTTCCATGAACGCTTCATGAAGGGGCATATCACCCTGGTGGGCTGCCCCAAGCTGGATGCCGTGGATTACGCGGAGAAGCTGGAGGCCATCCTGCGGGAAAACGATATCCAGAGCGTGACCATCGTCCGCATGGAAGTCCCCTGCTGCGGCGGAATGGAAAACGCCGTGAAGCGGGCCCTGCTGGCCAGCGGTAAATTCCTGCCCTGGCAGGTGGTGAGCATCTCCACCGACGGACGAATTCTGGAATAAGGCTCTGCGGTGTGGGCAGCAAAAAAGCCCCTGAACCAGCAGAAAGACAGCAAAGCATACAGAGAATATTCTATTCAAGCAAAAATTCTATTCAAAAAATCATATTCAGCAAAACGTAGGAGGATCGAAACCATGACCAATCAAATGTTCTGCTTCCAATGTGAACAAACCGCCGGCTGCAAGGGCTGCACCGGCAAGGCCGGTGTCTGCGGCAAAAGCGCCGCTGTTGCCAACGCGCAGGATGACCTGACCCGCGCACTCATCGGCATGGCTCTGAATCTGAAAGGACAAAAGCCCAGCGAGGAGCAGCGCCGCCTGATGCTGGAGGGCATGTTCACCACCCTGACCAATGTGAGCTTTCATGAGGAAAACATCGTGGCGCTGCGTCAGCAGATCCAGGCGATGGGCGGCGAGCATGCTGCCTGCGCCCCCAGCGGCGAACCCCTGCGCCTCTGGAGCCAGGACGAGGACATCCGCTCCCTGAAATCCCTGATCCTCTTTGGTCTGCGCGGCATGGCGGCCTATGCTTACCATGCACAGGTTCTGGGCTATACGGATGATGAAGTCTCTGATTTCTTCTTTGAAGCTCTGCAGAGCGTGGGCGATGTGGATGCCAACATGGAAAGCCTGCTGCCCGTGGTTCTGAAGGTGGGCGAAGTAAACCTGAAATGCATGGCTCTGCTGGACAAAGCCAACACCGAAACCTACGGCACGCCCCAGCCGGTCACTTTGGAGCTGCGCGTGGAAAAGGGCCCCTTCATCGTGGTCACCGGCCATGATCTGAAGGATCTGGAGCTGCTGCTGGAGCAGAGCAAGGATAAGGGCGTGAATATCTACACCCACGGCGAAATGCTGCCTGCCCATGCCTACCCCAAGCTGAAAGCCTATCCTCATCTGAAAGGGAACTTCGGCACTGCCTGGCAGAACCAGCAGAAGGAATTCGCTGATCTGCCCGCACCCATCCTCTTCACCACCAACTGCCTGATGCCCCCCAAGGAAAGCTACGCGGATCGGGTCTTTACCACGGAAGTGGTGGATTTCCCCAACACCGTACACATCGGCGCGGACAAGGATTTCTCCGCCGTGATCGAAAAAGCTCTGGAGCTGGGCGGCTATGCGGAGGATCAGGAATTCACCGGCATCAACGGCGGCAAACAGATCAGCACCGGCTTTGGCCATGGGGTCATCCTCTCCCTGGCGGACAAGGTGGTGGAGGCGGTCAAGAGCGGCCAGCTCAAGCACTTCTTCCTGGTCGCCGGCTGCGATGGCGGCAAAGTGGGCCGGAATTACTACACCGAATTCGTCAAGCAGAGCCCTGCGGATTCCATCATCCTCACCCTTGCCTGCGGCAAGTATCGCTTCAATGACCTGGATCTGGGCACTGTGGCTGGGCTGCCCCGCCTGCTGGATATGGGCCAGTGCAATGATGCTTACGGCGCCATTCAGGTGGCCGTGGCGCTGGCAGGCGCCTTTGGCTGCGGCGTGAACGAGCTGCCCCTGTCCTTTGTCCTCTCCTGGTATGAGCAGAAGGCTGTCTGCATCCTGCTGACCCTGCTTTACCTGGGCATTAAAAACATCCGCCTGGGCCCCTCCCTGCCGGCCTTTGTCTCCCCCAACGTATTGAATTTCCTGGTGGAGAACTATGGCATCGCGCCCATCAGCACGCCGGAACAG
>JAUMYD010000037.1:0-7381 GCA_030528765.1 Bacillota bacterium | reverse complement strand
ATAAGCCCCTCTTTGCGGAATTTCCACTGCGGAAATTTCTGCAGGAAGATAAAGCTTTCTGAGATCCCACCGAAACCAGCCGCGTTTCTTTTCTTCGAGCCCGGATCCCGGGCTCGAAGGGGGCAGCGCGGCTGCCGCTTATCCGCTGCATTTTCCGGAGAAGAGCAGCTTCGGTCAGGGCATATAAAAAAACACATATGTGCATATAAACTTATGTATTGCTAAATAGGAATAATTATCGTATAATAAAATCACGGTGAGCGACGGAGTAGCTTCTCCCCGCAAACCCCCAGCAAACACAATTTCTGATGGCAAAGACTTGCTGCGCCAGAAGACAGAGACCTTCATAAAAGCCCCTGCTGCGTCTGCCCATGGGCAGCTCAGCCGGCCTGGCTTCCCGGAAGCTCTGGAATCCTTGGATGATTCATGCAGCTCTTTGCCATTTCGCAAAGAGCTGTTTTTTATTGCCTTGCAAAGTGGAGGAAAGCCTATGAAAAGCCTGATCCAAAAGCTGGCAGACGGCCGGCACTTAGACCAAAACGAATGGGTAGCGCTCATCGCCGGGGATTACGACGATCAGCTGCTCTTTGACCAGGCTGTGGCAGTGCGGCAGCGTGTCTATGGCCGGGATGTTTACATCCGCGGCCTGATCGAGCTCAGCAATTTCTGCGCCAACGACTGCTATTACTGCGGCATCCGCTGCAGCAATGCCCTGGCAGAGCGCTACCGCCTCACGGAAGAGGACATTCTGGCACGCTGCGAGGCCGGTTATGCACTGGGCTTCCGCACCTTCGTTCTGCAGGGCGGCGAGGATGGCCGGGATCGGGATGATTATCTCATCCCCCTGATCCGGAAGATCAAAGCCCAGTGGCCGGATTGCGCGCTCACCCTCTCCCTGGGGGAACGGAGCCGGGAAAGCTATCAGGCGCTCTACGATGCAGGGGCGAATCGCTATCTGCTGCGGCATGAGACAGCCAACGCAGAGCATTACGCCAGGCTGCACCCACCCTTCCAGCGCTTTGAAGAGCGCATCCGCTGCATCAAAGACCTGCTGGAGATCGGTTTCCAGACCGGCAGCGGATTCATGGTGGGCTCCCCCTTCCAGACGCCGGAATACCTGGCGCAGGATATGCTGCTGCTGGAAGAATTACAGCCCCAGATGGTGGGCATCGGGCCCTTCATCCCCCACCACCAGACCCCCTTCGCCGAGTACCCGGCGGGCAGCCTGGAGCTGAGCCTGCGCATGGTGGCTCTGAGCCGCCTGCTGCTGCCCCAGGCACTGATCCCCGCCACCACAGCACTGGCCACTCTGGATCCACAGGGACGGGAAAGAGGCATTCTGGCCGGGGCAAACGTGGTGATGCCCAATCTCTCCCCCGCAGATGTGCGGAAGAAATACCTGCTCTACGACAACAAGGCCTGCACCGGCCTGGAAGCAGCAGAGGCTCTGGACAATCTGCGGAACAGCATGGCGGCCATCGGCTATCAGGTGGTCACTGACCGGGGCGACTGGAAAAAGCCCACGGAATAAGCAAAAAAGCTTAAACAACAAAAGTGTATTTCAGGCCTGCCCGGCAGGCTGCAAATAAAAAACCACTGACGGAAAAGAAAATCTGACCCGAAAGAGAGGAAACATCCATGTACAACCCCAAATCCCATTGCGCTGACGAATTCATCAACCACGAAGAGATCCTGGCCACACTGGCCTATGCTGATGAGCATAAAAATGATATGGAGCTGATCGACAGCATCCTGAAAAAAGCAGAACCCCAGGTTCGGGACAACGGCCTCTTCTGCCAGGGCCTGAGCCACAGAGAAGCCTCTGTGCTGCTGGCCTGCGAGGATCCGGCTGTGCTGGAACGCATCTATGACCTGGCAGAGCGGATCAAAAAAGCCTTCTACGGCAACCGCATCGTCATGTTTGCGCCGCTCTACCTCTCCAATTACTGCATCAACGGCTGCGTTTACTGCCCCTATCATCTGAAGAATAAGACCATCCCCCGGAAGAAGCTGAGCCAGGAGGAGATCCGCAAGGAAGTCATCGCCCTGCAGGATATGGGCCACAAACGTCTGGCGCTGGAGACCGGTGAAGACCCCATCAACTGCCCCATCGAATATGTTCTGGAAAGCATCAAGACCATCTACTCCATCCAGCACAAAAACGGCGCCATTCGCCGGGTGAACGTGAACATCGCCGCCACCACCGTGGAAAATTACCGCAAGCTGAAGGAAGCGGGCATCGGCACCTACATCCTCTTCCAGGAGACCTACCACAAGGAAAGCTATCTGCAGCTGCATCCCACCGGCCCCAAGCATGATTACAATTACCACACCGAAGCCATGGACCGCGCCATGGAAGGCGGCATCGATGACGTGGGCCTGGGCGTACTCTTCGGCCTGGAGCTCTACCGCTACGAATTCGCCGGCCTGCTGATGCATGCGGAACACCTGGAAGCCACCTTTGGCGTTGGCCCCCACACCATCAGCGTACCCCGCCTGAAAAAAGCGGATGACATCAACCCGGATGATTTCGACAACGGCATCAGCGATGAGACCTTCGCCAAGCTCTGCGCCCTCATCCGCATTTCCGTTCCCTACACCGGCATGATCATCTCCACCCGGGAAAGCCAGGCTGTTCGCGAAAAGGTCATCCGCCTGGGCGTATCCCAGATCAGCGGCGCTTCCCGCACCTCTGTGGGCGGCTACGCGGAAGAAGATCGTCCCACCGATACGGAGCAGTTCGATGTTTCCGACCAGCGCACCCTGGATGAAGTTGTCCGCTGGCTGATGGAGATGGATTACATCCCCTCCTTCTGCACCGCCTGCTATCGGGAAGGCCGCACCGGCGACCGCTTCATGCAGCTCTGCAAATCCGGCCAGATCCAGAACTGCTGCCATCCCAATGCCCTGATGACCCTGAAGGAATTCCTCATGGATTACGCCACGGAAGAAACCAAGGCTGTGGGCGAAAAGATGATCAAAGAGCAGCTGGCACACATCCCCAGAGAACGCACCCGGGAGATCTGCGAGGAACGCCTGCAGCTGATCGAACAGGGCATCCGCGATTTCCGTTTCTAAGAAAAACTGCTTGAAGCAGCAAAAAACAGCAGGAGGATACTATGGGACTGAATGAAACGCCATCCGGCGAAAGACTGCATATCGGCTTTTTCGGCAAGCGAAACGTGGGCAAATCCAGCCTGGTGAACGCTGTGACCGGCCAGGCTATGGCTTTGGTCTCCGACACAAAGGGCACCACCACCGACCCGGTGCAGAAGGCCATGGAGCTGCTGCCCCTGGGCCCTGTGGTGATCATCGACACCCCCGGCTATGATGACGAAGGGGAGCTGGGCCTGATGCGCGTGGCCCGTACCCGCCAGGTGCTGAACCGTGTAGACCTGGCTGTGCTGGTGGTGGAGGCTGCCGCCGGCCCGGATGAACAGGATCAGGAGATGATCCGGCTCTTCCGGGAAAAGGAGATCCCCTTCCTGCTGGCCTATAACAAATGTGATCTGAGCGGCGACTGCAGCTGCGGCGAGGGCGGGCTCTGCGTGAGCGCTGCCAGCGGCCAGGGCGTGCAGGAGCTGAAGGAAGCCCTGGGCAGGCTGCGGCAGCAGGGCGGAGAAAAGCTGCTGCTGGGTGATCTGCTCCAGCCCGGGCAGACCGTGGTGCTGGTCACCCCCATCGACAGCTCTGCCCCCAAGGGACGGCTCATCCTGCCTCAGCAGCTGGCCATCCGGGACATTCTGGATGCCCACTGCCAGGCTCTGGTCACCCAGGAGCAGGAGCTGCCCCAGGCGCTGGAAAATCTGAAAACACCCCCGGCCATGGTCATCACGGACAGCCAGGTTTTCAAGACTGTGGCACCCAAGGTGCCTGCGGATGTACCGCTTTCCTCTTTCTCCATCCTTATGGCCCGCTACAAGGGCTTTCTGGAAGGCGCTGTGCGGGGTGCGGCGGCCATCGATCAGCTGAAGGACGGGGATAAAGTCCTCATCGCAGAGGGCTGCACCCATCACCGGCAGTGTGAGGACATCGGCACCGTGAAGCTGCCCCGCTGGCTGCGGGAGCGCACCGGCAAAGAGCTCAGCATCGAGACTTCCTCCGGCCTGGGCTTCCCGGAAGATCTCTCCCCCTTCGCGCTGGTCATCCACTGCGGCGGCTGCATGCTGAATGAGCGGGAGCTGCGCTACCGCCGGAAATCCGCAGCGGATCAAAACATCCCCTTCACCAATTACGGCACCGCCATCGCCTATATGAACGGCATTCTGGAAAGAAGCATTTCGATTTTCCCGGCTCTGCAGGATCTGCTGAGCAAATAGAGAGACGAAAGGAGACTGACCATGGATACCCGCGTTGCACTGCTTTCCATCATCGTCAATGACCAGAGGCAGACAGAAGAGCTGAACCGCCTTCTCCACGAATACCGGAGCTATGTGATCGGCCGCATGGGCATCCCCCACCCGATGAAGGACATCTGCATCATCAGCGTGGCCCTGGATGCACCCCAAGATGCCATCAGTGCCCTTTCCGGGAAGATCGGTCGCCTGCCCGGTGTCAGCAGCAAGACCACCTTTTCCCAGTTTTAAGCAAAGCTTTCCCCGGGAAACAAAAAAGAGCGCTCCGGAGCCACATTGAAGTGACCCCATTCCTTAGTGCAAGTATCCTATCATACTTGTCTGACAAATGGGGTCACTTTACATCCGGTGCGCTTTTTTTACTTCAGCTGATCCAGACCAAGCTCTTCTGCCAGTTCCGCTGGAGAAGAAGAATAAATTTTGTCGTGGACTTCATTTTCCGTATCCAGATCAAAGGGAATCTCCACGATATATCCGGCAGCAGCCGTTCTTTTGCTTCCGTCATAGTACAGCTCTTTTTCTTCATCTGACATAGGCGGATCAATTTCCGGCATTTTTCCATCCAAAGCAGCCAGCACAATGGCAGAAATCCTGGCAGAATTGTATTCCCGCACAAGCCCGCCTCCTTTCTCCTGTTTTCTCCTATGCAGCTTTCATATTAGGCTTTATTTTATATTATAACACAAGCTTATATTCCGGTAAACAAAGGCAGGTGCATCCCAAGCTGAAGCGCAAGCATATTTTCCGGAAAAAGTCAAGTCTTGTTTTTTGTCTCTGATAGGTGTAAGAAGAATATAGGATAATGGAGGATAATGCGGCCTCTGCGGCAGCAGCAGAAAGGACATGGCTCTATTCCTGCCCGCTGCAGGCCCTGTGGGAAGGCCGCACAGCCTTTCCGCAGCAAAACACTGCTCCGGCAGAAATCAAAAAATATCACCTGCGCTGCTGCAGGCTGGATAAAAACAGTGCCCGGGCTTTCGGGCGGGAGAAAAATAAGGAGGTTTCTGAAATGGCAACGATGGTTCTGAAAGACACTCTTCTCTGCCCGGAATGCGGCGAGGAAATGTTCCCCTGCGCCTTTGACCGGCAGGAAAGAAAAATCACCTATAGATGCAGTGAAACGGACTGCGGCATGGAAAAGGAATGCAGCTTTGATGAGGCAAAGCTGGAGGAAGGGGAAAACTTCATCTATTTCTGCCTGAACGATGATGGAGAGGTCACCTGGAAATGCTTTATCCATGCCTACTGCGAATACGATATCGATTTCCTGCTGGAAAAGGATATCACAAAATTCCAGAGATGCTGCTGCGTTCTGGGCCGGGATGTGGACGAGATCGAAGAAGATATGAAATATGCGGAAAACGCAGGGAAGAGCAAGATCAGCCGCATCCTTGCGGCCCTCGGGGAAGAGCACATTCCGGAGCTGGCAAAAGATATGCTTTTTGATATTGAGCTGGATTTCTTTGATGGGGATTATCTGGAAGCCTTTGCCAGCCAGGCGATGATAAATGAGGATGGAGTGGATGATTTCATTTATCAGATGCTGGATCAGATCTACGAGCTTTTTGAGATCTCCCTGGATGAGGAAGGGAATCCTCTGGAGATCACGCCGGATGAAGATGACGAGTTTTAAGCTTCTCCGGCAGGGCAGGCCCTTTTCCCTGCTGCTTCGGGCTGCCTATAAGACCCGCACTTCCATTTGAATATGCTGCGCTTTCTGCCACAGGAGCAGTTCTTTTCTTTTTCGTGACCAGAAGATCAGGGGCCCCGCAGAAGGGAGCTGCTCTTTCTTTATACCCCGCCTTCCCGCTGCGGGGCAGGCGGCATTTTCTGCTCTGCGCTTACGGCGGGCCAGGCCGAAAAGACAGCAGCAGCCGGAGCAGCAAAAAACGCTGCACCCGGCTGTTTCCATGTATGCAGCTCTCCTGCACTAAAACAGATATTCCAGCGGATTCACCTCTTCATCGTTCAGCAGCAGGGTGAAAGTCACCTCCCCATCTGCCGTGGCGCCGATGACCTCCCCCAGGCGCAGCTCCTGCCCGGCTGTGACCCCCACCTGGGAAAGCCCCTGATAAATGCTGGAAAAACCGCCGGCATGGCAGAGCTCGATGATGTAGCCATCCTCACTCTCTCCCAGGTAGCGGACAGAGCCCTCTGCAGCGGCCTTCACGCTCTGCCCCTCGCTGCCCTGAATGAGAATGCCCAGCTCTGTGGGAAAGCCGGAGACTGCCACTGCCAGATCCGTCACCACCACGCCGGAGGCCGGGGCGGTGAACTGGGGAACACCCCCGTCCCCCTCCCCTGTCCCTGCTTCCGGCAGCGTACCCGGCTGCGGCTGCAGCGGTCCTTCCTCTGAAGCGGAGACCGGGGTGATATTGGGATCCAAGCCACTCCAGAGCCAGCTGCTTTCCGGGCTGATGCCGCTGACAGCGATATAGCGGGCACTGCGGCCCAGCAGGTTATCTGCATCTATGCCGGCCGCCACCAGCAGGAAAAGCAGCAACGCGGCTCCGGCCTGCAGCAAAAGCCGCCGCTTCCAGCCCTCACCCAAAAAGCTGCTCCAGCCCGTTCCTCCGCTGCGAAGCTGTTTTCTGCGTCCGTAATCATTTATGCTGCCCATGCACTGTGCCTCCATCTTTTTCTCTGCGTAGTATAGCTATTGATATGCGAGCAGGGGACAACATATGCCCGGACGGGGCAGCCTCTTCCGGAGATAAAAAAGCCTCCCCGGGAAGGGGAGGCTCTGCTCAGTTCTTATGGAAGTTTCGGAACGTCCGTGCTATCGATCAGTTCATAGGGATAGCCCCATTCCTCCGCGTATCGGTGGGCGCAGGAATCTCTTTCGCAGAAGATGACCGCCTGCTCGCTATCCAGGAGCAGCAGCATGCCGATCTTTGTGACGCTGGCCGGGATATACAGGCGTTTCAGGCTGCGGCAGCCGGCGAAGGCCTCTCTTTCCAGCTCCTGCACAGTCTCGGGCACAATGATCTCTTCCAGCTCTCCCTCTCCCAGGAAGGCCCACCTAC
>JAUMYD010000036.1 GCA_030528765.1 Bacillota bacterium | reverse complement strand
GGTCTTCGACTTTTTGGCGCCATATTTACTTCTGGCCTGGTTGCGATTGGCAACACCCGCAGTATCCAAAGCGCCTCTGATGATATGATAACGGACACCGGGCAGGTCCTTAACACGGCCGCCGCGAACCAAGGTCACGGAGTGCTCCTGCAGGTTGTGGCCAATACCGGGGATATAGGCAGTAACCTCGACACCATGAGTGAGACGAACACGAGCCACCTTACGCAGAGCAGAGTTGGGCTTCTTCGGGGTGGTGGTGTAGACTCTGGTGCAGACGCCACGCTTCTGAGGACATTCTTTCAAAGCCGGAGCGTTGGATTTTTTCACGCTGACTTCACGCTGATTTCTCACCAGCTGATTGATGGTGGACAAACTTTACACCTCCTTTGCCATTTTTAAGTTAGTTATAAATAAATGAAAGCTTTTTATTTGCTCACGAAGGGCGGCGGGAAACCCAAAGGGATTCCCAACCGCCGTTTTCACACTTTATTATAGTCAAGATGACCGTCCTAAAGAGCATGCCTTTATATTTTAGCATCCTTCTTTTTTCTTGTCAAGGCTTATTCTGCAGGTTTTTCCTCATCCAGAAGAATTTGTTCCATGGAAAATTCCATGTCCAGAACATCCTTAAAAGCACTTTCGTCGAAAATGTCCTCAGGGTGCAGGCCTGCATCATCCAGTTCATCAGCATCCATCCTGATCCCATGGGCGCTGCTCACCGCAGATTGATAAGCATTCACCTCAACGCTGCTGTCATTATCAGAATGAATATCCACGTTGCGGTAGCGGGAAAGTCCCGTGCCGGCGGGGATCAGCTTACCGATAATAACATTTTCCTTCAGGCCCAGCAGGTGGTCAACCTTACCCTTGATGGCAGCATCCGTCAGAACTCTGGTGGTCTCCTGGAAGGATGCGGCAGAAAGGAAGGAATCCGTGACCAGTGAGGCCTTGGTGATACCCAGCAGAACCGGCTTTGCGGTGGCCGGGCTCAGTCCATTCTCGATGGCCTGCGCATTGACCTGCTCAAATTCGTAATTATCCACCATGGAACCAGGCAGCAATGTGGTATCGCCGCTTTCTTCGATGCGGACCTTTTTCAACATCTGACGAACCATAATCTCGATATGCTTGTCGTTAATATCAACGCCCTGGAGGCGGTAGACCTTCTGAACTTCCCGCAGCAGATACATCTGAACACCGCGGGTGCCCTTAACAGCCAGCAGATCATGGGGGTTGATGGAGCCTTCCGTGATCTCATCACCGGCCTCCAGCATCTGCCCGTCACTGACCTTCAGCGTCGCGCCGTAGGAAACCGCATATTCTGCCAGGATCTGGCCTTCTTCCTCGCCAACACCATAGATCCGAACTTCGCGTTTCCCCTGCTGATCCCCGATCCGTACCAGGCCGTCAAATTCGGAGATAACACCCTGGCCCTTTGGCTTGCGGGCCTCAAAAAGCTCCTCAACACGGGGAAGACCCTGGGTAATATCATCACCGGCAACGCCGCCGGTATGGAAAGTTCGCATGGTCAGCTGCGTGCCCGGCTCGCCAATGGACTGTGCAGCAATAGTGCCGACGGCCTCACCGATCTCCACCTGCTCACCAGTGGCCAGGTTCCGGCCGTAGCACTGGCGGCAGATGCCATGGCGGCAGCGGCAGGTAAGAATGGAGCGGATATTCACGCGACGCTCCCTGACAGGGCGGCTTTCCAGATAAGTGACAATGGCATTGCCGATATCAGCTGTAACAAAGGTGCCGGCCTCGGCAATGATCTCCCCGGTTTCTTCATTTATAACACTGCTGCAGAGAACACGGCCCTCGATACGTTCGATCAGCGGCTCGATATTGGGGATCTCTTCGACCCAAATGCCTTGCGTATCTCCGCAGTCCTCTTCGCGAACGATAACTTCCTGAGCCACATCCACCAGACGACGGGTCAGGTAGCCGGAGTCTGCTGTTCGCAGTGCCGTATCAGCCAGGCCTTTACGGGCACCGTGGGTGGAAATGAAGAATTCCAAAACATTCAGGCCCTCACGGAAGTTTGCCTTAATAGGCAAGTCGATGATGCGGCCGGAAGGATCTGCCATCAGGCCGCGGGCACCGGCCAACTGACGGATCTGCTGCACGTTACCGCGGGCACCGGAGTTTGCCATCATGTAGATCGGATTAAAGGCATCCAGGTTGTTCATCAACTCTTTGGTAACATCCTCGGTAGCCTTCTGCCAGATCTTGACCGTTTCAGAATAACGATCATTCTCACTGGCCAGGCCCTGCTGGAAGAAATTGTCGATTTCCAGAACTTTTTCTTCCGCTGCAGACATGATCTCCTTCTTGGCGGGCGGCACCTTAATATCTTCGATACCAACAGTGATGCCCGCACGAGTGGAGTATTTGAAACCCAGGGATTTGATCCCGTCCAGCAGTACTGCTGCTGCGGAAATACCCAGGCGGCGATAGCAGCGGTCTGCAATCAGGCCCAGAACCTTTTTGTCAACACCGCAGTTGTAATAGCTCATTTCCCGGGGCATGGGGATCTCGTAGTTGAAGATCAGGCGGCCAACGGTGGTCCGCAGGCGTTTGTAACGACCCCGTTCATCCTGTTCCATAGGGATTTCCGTGGTTTTATTGATCCACTGGGAATCCCATTCCGAAGGACGGCGGATCTCGATTTCCGCGTGAAGGTCAATATCCCCATTCACATAGGCTCTGTAGGCCTCATTGAAATCCTGGAAAGCCTTTCCTTCACCCGGCGCACCGGGTTTGGGCATGGTCAGGTAGTATGCACCCAAAACCATATCCTGCGTCGGGACTGCCACCGGACGGCCATCCTTCGGGTTCAGAATATTATTGGAAGAAAGCATCAAAATGCGCGCTTCCGACTGTGCTTCCACGGAAAGAGGAACGTGAACCGCCATCTGGTCACCATCGAAGTCCGCATTGTAGGCAGTGCAGACCAGGGGGTGGATCTTCAATGCGCGGCCTTCCACCAACACCGGTTCAAAAGCCTGAATGCCCAAACGGTGCAGCGTGGGCGCGCGGTTCAGCAGAACGGGGTGCTCTTTAATGACCTGCTCCAGAACATCCCAAACCTCTGCCCGTACGCGTTCCACCATGCGCTTGGCATTTTTGATATTATGCGCATAGCCATCCCGGACCAGGCGCTTCATAACAAAGGGCTTGAACAGCTCCAGTGCCATTTCCTTTGGCAAGCCGCACTGGTGCATTTTCAGCTCCGGCCCAACCACGATGACGGAACGGCCGGAATAGTCCACGCGCTTACCCAGCAAATTCTGGCGAAAGCGGCCCTGTTTCCCCTTGAGCATATCAGAAAGGGATTTCAGCGGACGGTTACCCGGGCCGGTCACCGGGCGTCCCCGGCGGCCGTTGTCGATCAACGCATCCACTGCCTCCTGCAGCATACGTTTTTCATTACGAACAATAATATCCGGCGCACCCAGATCCAGCAGGCGTTTCAGACGGTTGTTGCGGTTGATGACCCGGCGATACAGATCATTCAGGTCAGAGGTGGCGAAGCGACCACCATCCAGCTGCACCATGGGGCGGAGCTCCGGCGGGATCACCGGCACCACATCCAGGATCATCCACTCCGGCTTATTACCGGAGGCCAGGAAGCTTTCCACCACTTCCAGGCGGCGGACAGCGCGCACCTTCCGCTGGCCGCTGGCGTTTTTCAGCTCTTCCCGCAGCTCCGTCTCCAGTGTTTCCAAATCCAGCGCATGCAGCATTTGCTTCACGGCTTCCGCACCCATGCCGGCTACAAAAGCATTGCCGTATTTATCCCGTGCCTCCCGGTATTCTGTTTCGGTCAGAAGCTGGTGCAGGCTCAGATCCGTGTTTTCGCCCGGATCCAGCACGATATAAGAAACAAAGTAGAGGACCTTCTCCAGATTCCGGGGGCTCACATCCAGCAGCAAGCCCATACGGCTGGGGATTCCTTTAAAGTACCATATATGAGAAACCGGGGTGGCCAGCTTAATGTGGCCCAAGCGTTCCCGGCGAACCTTGGCGCGGGTCACTTCCACGCCGCAGCGGTCGCAGACAATGCCCTTATAACGGACACGCTTATATTTGCCGCAGTGACATTCCCAGTCACGGGTGGGGCCAAAGATGCGTTCACAGAAAAGCCCGTCCCGCTCCGGCTTCAGGGTGCGGTAATTGATGGTTTCCGGCTTTTTCACTTCCCCGTGGGACCAGGATTCGATCATCTCCGGGGAAGCCAGGCCGATGCGCATGCGGTCAAAATTACTGACGTCCAACAATACTCTCAACTCCCTTTTACGATACACACAACAGCGCTCATCTCACAAAATTACTTACGCAGGGATTGCTTACTCGAATTCACCCAGATCCAAAGGAACATCCTCTTCGGCATCGGGATCAATGATCTGCAGGCTGGAAAGATCCAGATCCTCCTCACTCAGATCATCCTCACCGTCCAGAGGCAGCTCATCATCATAATCATTCTCAACGGGAGGAGCGATCGGCTTAATATCGCCCAGGTCCAGGCCAAGTTCCTTGGCGGATTCCACAATATCCTCGTCTTCTTCCTTGATCTCGATGATCTCATCATTTTCATTAAGCACGTTCACATCAATGCACAGGCTCTGCAGCTCCTTGATCAAAACTTTGAAGGATTCCGGAACACCGGCATCCGGCACATTCTCACCCTTGACGATGGCCTCATAGGTCTTCACGCGGCCCACGATATCATCGGATTTAACGGTAAGGATCTCCTGCAGAGTATAGGCTGCGCCGTAGGCCTCCAAAGCCCAGACTTCCATCTCGCCGAAGCGCTGGCCGCCGAACTGCGCCTTGCCGCCCAGCGGCTGCTGGGTGACCAGAGAGTAAGGGCCGGTGGAGCGGGCGTGGATTTTATCGTCAACCAAATGGTGCAGTTTCAAATAGTAGGAATAGCCAACAGTGATGCGGTTATCGAAGGGTTCCCCGGTTCTGCCGTCATAAAGAACAGTTTTACCATCAGCAGGCAGGCCGGCTTCGATCAGGGAGTTAATGATATCATCTTCTGTGGCACCATCAAAAACCGGAGTGGCAACATATCTGCCGGCAGTTTTGGCTGCCCAGCCCAGGTGGCATTCCAGCACCTGGCCGATATTCATACGGGAAGGAACGCCCAGGGGGTTCAGAACGATATCGATGGGCGTACCATCCGGCAGGAAAGGCATATCCTCCTGGGGCATGATGCGGGAAACAACACCCTTGTTCCCGTGGCGGCCGGCCATCTTATCGCCCACAGATATCTTGCGTTTCTGGGCAATATAGATGCGTACCAGCTTGTTGACACCGGGGCTGAGCTCGTCCCCGTTATCACGAAGGAAGATCTTCACATCCACGATCTTCCCGTTCTCACCATGGGGAACACGGAGGGAAGTATCACGGACTTCCCTGGCCTTTTCGCCAAAGATAGCCCGCAGCAGGCGCTCCTCAGCGGTCAGCTCCGTCTCGCCCTTGGGCGTGACCTTGCCGACCAGAATATCACCGGGCCGCACTTCCGCACCGATGCGGATGATGCCGTCTTCGTCCAGGTCTTTCAGGATATCTTCGCCCACATTGGGGATATCCCGGGTGATCTCTTCCGGGCCCAGCTTCGTATCCCGGGCATCGCATTCGTATTCTTCGATATGAATGGAGGTAAAAAAGTCCTCCTTGACCAGTCTTTCGTTGAGCAGGATGGCATCCTCGTAATTATAGCCTTCCCAGGTCATGAAGGCGATCAGCACATTGCGGCCCAAAGCCAGCTCACCCAGATCCGTGCTGGGGCCGTCAGAAATCAGCTGCCCGGCCTTGACCCGCTGCCCCTTGTATACAATAGGCTTCTGGTTGACGCAGGTACCCTGGTTGGAACGCTGGAATTTCAGCAAGTTGTGCTTCTCCAGCTGCCCGTCATCACCCTTGACGATGATCTCATCGCCGGCAACGCGGACAATGGTGCCATCAATATCAGAGCTCTCTCCCACCCGGCTGTCCCGGGCGGCTTTCGCTTCCATACCGGTGCCAACATAGGGTGCATCCGTAACCATCAGCGGAACAGCCTGACGCTGCATATTGGCACCCATCAGTGCGCGGTTGGCATCGTCATGTTCCAGGAAGGGGATCATGGCCGTTGCCACAGAAACCAACTGACGGGGAGAAACATCCATATATTGTGCGGCAGAAGCCGGGCGAACGCAGATCAGATCGCCGGCACGCACATTCAAACGATTATTCACGAAATTGCCGTTTTCGTCCAGTGGCTCATTGGCCTGGGCGACAACATATTTATCTTCTTCATCCGCTGCCAGGTAATCGATCTCATCAGTCACATGGCCGTCCCGAACCCGGCGATAAGGTGTCTCGATGAAGCCGAATTCATTGATGCGGGCAAAGGTGGAAAGAGAACCGATCAGGCCGATGTTGGGGCCTTCAGGCGTCTCAATGGGACACATGCGGCCATAGTGGCTGTGGTGAACGTCGCGCACCTCAAAGCCGGCGCGTTCGCGGGAAAGACCACCGGGGCCCAGTGCGGAAAGACGGCGCTTATGGGTCAGCTCAGCCAGAGGGTTGGTCTGATCCATAAACTGAGAAAGCTGAGAGCTGCCAAAGAACTCCTTAATGGCAGCCACCACCGGACGAATATTCACCAGTACCTGCGGGGTAATGGATTCCACATCCTGAATAGTCATGCGCTCACGAACGACTCTTTCCATGCGGGAAAGGCCGATGCGGAACTGATTCTGCAGCAACTCACCCACACAGCGCAGACGGCGGTTGCCCAGATGGTCGATATCATCCGGCTCCACCTGGCCGTCCACCAGGCGCAGAAACATACGCACGGTCTCGATGATATCCGGCTTCGTCAGGTAGCGCAGATAATCATTATAGGAAGGGATCTCTTCCGCCTCGATATAATCCTGTGCGCCGTCATCCCAGACACGACCTTCTGCGTTCACACGCTTGAGAATGCCGTGGTTCAGCTTCTTGTGCATCTTATGGCGGCCAACATTCCCCAGATCATAGCGTTTGGGGTCAAAGAAAAAGCCATGCAGAAGCATCCGGGCAGAATCCACCGTGGGCGGCTCCCCGGGGCGCAGACGTTTATAGATCTCCACCAACGCTTCCTCAGTGCTGGAGCAGCTATCCTTGGCCAGCGTCATAGCGATGGCCGGATGATTATTAAACAGAGCAAGGATATCTTCATTTGTGGGGAAGCCCAGGGCGCGAATGAGAACAGTCGCCGGAATCTTACGCATACGATCCACGCGGGCGTAAACATTGCCCTGCAGATCGGTCTCCAGCTCCAGCCAGGCACCACGGTTGGGGATGATCGTAGCCCCATAAACCTTCTCCCCGCTGGGATCCGGCGTGGCATGGTAATACACGCCGGGGGAACGAACCAGCTGAGAAACGATAACACGCTTCGCCCCGTTAATAATAAAGGTGCCCTTGCGGGTCATCAGCGGGAAATCCCCCATGAAGACCTCTTGTTCCTTGACTTCGCCGCTTTCCTTATTGATCAGGCGGACTTTTACCCGCAGCGGAGCAGCAAAGGTCGCATCCCGCGTACGGCACTCTTCCTCATCATATTTGGGTTCACCAAAGCTGTAGCCGATGAACTCCAAAACCAGATTACCAGTAAAATCAGTGATCGGCGAAACATCCTGGAATACTTCCTTCAAGCCTGTTTCGATAAAGTGCTTATAAGATTCCCTCTGCACCTCGATCAGGTTGGGCATCTCCAGGATTTCAGCAATGCGCGCAAAGGAATGGCGCTGCCTCATCTCGGAACTGGCAGGATATCTCATGAATAGCCTCACTCCTTGTTTATACGATCCGTGAAGGACATTGAACAGGTCTTACGACCCCCTGTAAGTGGGAGAAACCCAAAAAAGGGTAGGCAAAATACGCCAATTACCCACAGTAACAGCAAATATCATAATAACATAGCATCCTTTCTTCGTCAAGCAAAAAAACAACAAATCAAAAGGGATTTTCCGCTTTTTTCCGCGGCTGCGCTTCCGGGCTCTCCGCCACCCCTGCCCCGGCAAGCCAAAACGTACTTCTCCCTGCCTTCAGGCTGTAAAGAGAAAAACCTTGACAAGCCGAAGTCCAGCCGTTATAATCAGTTAGGCTAAGAAATCATCTTGGGTGTCTGTGCATATGGAACGGCTGGAACGCATTGAAACCATTAACGAATTGCTTGATATTTACGGCATGCTCCTGACCAGGCGCCAGTGGGAAGCCCTTTCGGCCTGCTATCAGGAGGATCTCACCTTGGCTGAGATCGCTGAGATCACCGGAGGCACGCGGCAGGCGGCCCATGACCTGATCCGCCGCGGGGAGCATCAGCTGCAGCATTATGAGGAGCAGCTTCATGTGCTCTCTGCCCAGCAGCAGCGCCGTTCTCTTCTGGAGCAGCTGAAGGAGCTCCTTCTGGAGCTGCCCCTGGGCGAAGAACAACGCAGCCGGGCTGATGCACTTCTGGAGGCTTTATATTCCATTTAGGCAGAGTGCTTTTTTACTTTAATGCTTTGCTGCATTCTTCCGCTTAACTTAATGCATTTCTGCTAATGTATTTCTTCTGCAATATCTTTTTTCATTATTTAAATCCATATTTAATTTTTCTTCTGTTCGAAGCCAATGCTTATTAAAAGGAGCGGATTATGTCATCCTTAAGCGATAAACTACAGGAAATTTTTTCCCGTCTGAAAGGCAAGGGCAAGCTGAGTGAGGCCGATGTCAATGCGGCCATGCGGGAGATCCGCGTTGCCCTGCTGGAAGCGGATGTCAACTATAAAGTTGCCAAAGATTTCTGTGCGAAAATCAAAGAACGCGCCGTAGGCAGTGAGGTCCTGGAAAGTCTCTCCCCCGGTCAGCAGGTCGTGAAGATCGTCAACGAAGAGCTGACTGCCCTGATGGGCGGCGATGACCCGGCAAAAAGCAGCAAGCTGCTGGTAAGCCCCAAGCCTCCCACGGTCATCCTCATGGCCGGTCTGCAGGGCTCCGGTAAAACCACCTCTGCCGCGAAGATCGCCCTCTATCTGAAGCAGCAGGGAAAGCGCCCTCTGCTGGCAGCCTGCGACGTTTACCGCCCCGCTGCCATTGATCAGCTGAAGATCCTGGGCAAAAAGATCGAAGTCCCCGTCTTTGAGCTGGGCGCAAAGGTGGATCCTGTGGATATTTCCCGGCAGGCCCTGGATCATGCCCGCAGCCACGGCAATGATTACCTGATCGTGGATACTGCCGGCCGCCTGCATCTGGATGAGACCCTGATGAATGAGATCGCTGCCATCCGGGAGGCTGTCCAGCCCACAGAGATCCTGCTGGTCATCGATGCCATGCAGGGCCAGGACGCGGTGAACGTAGCAAAGGCTTTCCATGAACGCCTGGCCATCACCGGCGTGGTCATGACCAAGCTGGACGGCGACAGCCGGGGCGGCGCAGCCCTCTCTGTAAAGGCCGTCACCGGTCAGCCCATCAAATTCACCGGCTCCGGCGAAGATATCAAGGCCCTGGAGCCCTTCTATCCGGATCGCATGGCCTCCCGCATTCTGGGCATGGGCGATATCCTCACCCTCATCGAAAAGGCCGAAAGCAGCCTGGATCAGAAGAAGATGGAGGAAATGGAGGAGAAACTGCGGAAAAGCCGCTTCACCTTTGATGATTATTTGGATCAGCTGCAGGAGATCCGTAAAATGGGCGATATGAAAGAGGTGCTCTCTCTTATCCCCGGCCTGGGCAAGCAGATCAAGGATATGGATATCGATGAAAAACAGCTGGTCTTCGTGGAATCCATGATCCAGTCCATGACCCCGGAGGAACGGAACAATCCCGCCATCATCAACAGCAGCCGCAAAAAGCGCATCGCTGCCGGCAGCGGCCATCAGGTGCAGGATATCAATCGCCTGCTGAAGCAGTTTGATATGATGCAGAAAATGATGAAGCAGATCAACAACATGAACGCTCCCGGCGGCAAGAAGGGCAAAAAAGGCCGCCGCGGCATCCCCGGCATGGGTGCCTTCCGCGGTATGGGCGGTATGGGCGGCGGCTGGCCCGGCCTCTAAATTTGTTCTCAAAACCTTTTATTATAAATTTAAATTTCTTAATTTACAATTCCAAGGAGGAAAAACAAATGGCAACCAAAATCAGACTCAAAAGAATGGGCGCAAAGAAAGCTCCTTTCTACCGTGTGGTAGTGGCAGATTCTCATTGGCCCCGCGATGGCCGCTTCATCGAAGAGATCGGCTATTATGACCCCACCAAGGATCCCGCTGTCATCCATATCGATGAAGAAAAAGCTAAAAAATGGCTGGCTGATGGTGCTATCGTCTCTGATACCGTGAAATCCCTGTTCAAAAAGAGCGGCATCAAATAAATTGTCCGTCTCACAGAGCCCGTGAGGCTGAGCCCCGGGCCGCGGAATGGAGGATCAAATGAAAGAACTGGTCGAACACATGGCAAAAGCCTTGGTCACCAAGCCGGAAGCAGTTCTGGTAACAGAAACAGAAAAAGACGGCGAAACCGAGCTGAACCTGAAGGTCGCTCCGGAAGATATGGGTAAGGTCATCGGCAAACAGGGCCGCATCGCCAAAGCCATGCGCGCTGTGCTGAAAGCTGCTGCCACCAAGGATGGGAAAAAGGCCAATCTGGAGATCGAATAAATTGAACGCAAACAACGACATGATTCTGGTGGGCGCACTTATCGCACCCCATGGCATTGCCGGCTGCGTCACAGCGGATTGTCTTTCCGACAATCCGCTGCGTTTTCATGCGGGCGCAGTCTTTTTTCTGGATGAGCCCGTTCTGGGCCACCGGACACTCAGCCTGGAAAGCCTCTCCCCTCACAAGGGCCGTCTGCTGCTGAAATTCGCAGAGATCCCAGATCGGAACGCTGCAGAGCTGCTCCGTGGCCGGAAGCTGCTGGTTCCCATGGATCAGCTGGCGCCCCTGCCGGAAGGAGAATACTATCACTTCCAGATCATCGGCCTGAAGGTGCTGGAAAATGGGCAGGAGCTGGGGGAGATCGTGGAGGTTCTGGATTATACCGCCAACGATATCTATGTGCTGCAGCGAACAGACGGAAGACAGACCCTGATCCCTGCACTGAAAAGCATCGTGAAGCGGATCGATCCGGAGGCGGGCTGCATGGAAGTACAGCTGCCCCCCGGGCTCTAAAACAGAGAGGAAACTATGCGAATCGATATTCTCACCCTTTTCCCGGAGATGTTCGCCCCCCTGGAAGCTTCCATGATCAAGCGGGCCAGAGAGCGGCAGCTGGTGGAGATCCATGTCACCAACATCCGGGATTATGCTACAGACAAGCATCAGATCACGGATGACCGCCTCTATGGCGGGGGGGCAGGCATGGTCATGAAGCCGGAACCACTCTCCGCAGCGGTTCGCGATGCAAAAGCAGCAAAGCAGCCCCGGATCATCATCACCGCACCCAGCGGAAAGCCCTTCACCCAAAGAGAAGCGGAAAAGCTGGCCCAGGAGGAGCAGCTGATCATCGTCTGCGGCCATTATGAGGGCATTGACCAGCGTTTTATCGATGCGCTGGCCACAGATTCCTATTCCCTGGGGGATTTCGTGCTCACCGGCGGGGAGATCCCGGCCCTGGCCATTACGGATAGCGTCTGCCGACTGCTCCCCGGCGTGCTGGGGGATGAACGAGCTGCAGAGGAGGAAAGCTTTTCCGAAAGCCTGCTGGAATATCCCCAGTATACCCGCCCCCCCGTTTGGGAGGGACAGGAGGTCCCCCCGGTTTTACAGGGCGGGGATCACAAAAAAATCGCAGAGTGGCGGCGTCAGCGCTCCCTGGAACGCACCTACCGGGTGCGTCCGGATCTGCTTGGCTGCGCTTCCCTAAGCCCGGCAGATACGGCCTTCCTGGCACAGCTCCGGGCAGAGGAGGAACAGCCCTTTCGCCTCTATGTGGCCCTGCTGCACTACCCAGTTTACAACAAAAAGCGTCAGACCATCACCACCTCTATCACAAACCTGGATATCCACGATATCGCCCGGGCAGCCTGTACCTATGGCCTGGCGGGATATTTCATTGTCCAGCCCATCCAGGAACAGCAAGAGCTGATCCGGCAGCTGGTGGAGCATTGGCGCAGCGGCTTCGGCGCAAAATACAATCCGGACAGAAGCAAGGCTCTGGAGCTGGTGGAGATCCAGCCCAGCCTGGAAGATGTTTTGAAGCAGATCAAAGCAGAAACGGGCCAAAGCCCCCGCTGCATCGTTACCGGCGCCGGCCTGGGGCAGCGCATCACGGCCCCAAAGGAACTGCGCCGCATCATGGAACGGGAAGGCGGCAGCTATCTGCTGCTGCTGGGCACCGGCTGGGGGCTGACGGAGGAGATCACGGAAAACGCGGATTTCCGTCTGCAGCCCATCTACGGCCGTTTTGGCTATAACCATTTATCCGTCCGCTCCGCAGCCTCCATTTTGCTGGATCGCCTGCTGGGCGGGGAAAGCAGCCTGAAGGAGTGAACAGCATGAAGGATACCGAACGCCTGGGGCAACTGCTGCGGGAAAGCAGCAACACCGTGTTTTTCGGCGGCGCAGGTGTCTCCACGGAAAGCAATATCCCGGATTTCCGCAGCGCTGACGGTCTCTACCGGGCGCAGCAAAACTACGGCTATCCGCCGGAGATCATGCTTTCCCACAGTTTTTTTGAGGAGAATACTCCGGATTTTTACAATTATTATTTGCATGAGATGATCTATAAGGATGCAGCACCCAACCAGGCCCATCTGGCGCTGGCAAAGCTGGAGACCATGGGCAAGCTGCAGGCCGTCATCACCCAGAACATCGATGGCCTGCATCAGCTGGCCGGAAGCAAAAATGTGCTGGAGCTGCACGGCTCTGTACTGCGGAATTATTGCATGAACTGCGGCCTGCAATACAGCCTGGATTTCATGCTGGAGCAGCCGGATGAAGTTCCCCACTGCCTGGATTGCGGCGGCCTGGTCCGTCCGGATGTAGTCCTTTACGAAGAGGCTTTGGATCCGGCCACTATGAAGGCTGCCCAAAAAGCCGTTTCCGCGGCGGATCTGCTGCTGGTGGGTGGCACATCCTTGGTGGTCTACCCCGCAGCCGGGCTGCTGCACCATTTCCGAGGGCGGCATCTGGTGCTGATCAATAAGAGCAAAACAGACTTTGATCACCGAGCTGAGCTGGTGATTCATGAGAGCATCGGAAAAACTCTCAAAGAAGCAATAAATTTCATTTGACATACCAAACTTTTTACTATAAAATTGTTTATTAGATTGAGAAACTTTGTCCACGACTATTTAACAATATCAATCTTAGGAGGAAAACCCCAATGGCAAAGCAGAAATTCGAACGTACCAAAC
>JAUMYD010000035.1:12518-13381 GCA_030528765.1 Bacillota bacterium | reverse complement strand
GATCAATATTTTCTCGGCATTGTTGACCAAAAACTCATCATCCATTTCTTCCAGCTTGGGCAACATCTCCCTGACAGCATTCTCAGCCGCGATCAACAGTGCACCGAATAAAAGATCATGGCTCAGATGGATATCTTTCTTTAGCTCTTCCTCCTGATCGGTGGTCAATACGGTGCTTATCAGGAGCTCCTCCGCCGAGGAGGGCTTCACTTTGTTCTGCTCCTCTGTAAGCGATATTTTCTCCGGCAGCTCGGACATGCCTTTCGATACATCGCTGGTGTCCTTTTTTTCTGTTTTTTCCTGCCGGCTCTTTCCCCCCTTTTTTTTGTACCTGGGGTTCATCTCATAATACTCCTCCGGATGGGGGAGATAGTTCGTAATGATTGTTTTGACGTCTTCCTCTTTCAAATTGAAGAAATCAGGATGCCCTAATAACATTGCTGCATCGGAAGTGATGCGTTGCGCAGGTTTAATTGTATTTGTCCAGCTGTATTTTATAAAATAAAGTGAAAAATAGTCTATTATTTGTGTCCGCGCCTGGCGGGAGAGTTCCTCCTGCCTCTCTCGTTCCTGCCGGCTCAGAGATTTTTTGGTGGCTCCTGCTCTTTGGAGGATCTCAGGTGGAAGGGGTGGTTTTTGGCTGTACCTGGCTTCCAGATTTTTGCGGACTTCGTCCGGATTGCCAGTCTCTTCATTTATGTCGTTCGATATCTTTGCGTATAGCATAAAAAACCCTCCTGAATAAAATAAGGTTTGCACGGAGAATAAGCTTTCCTGATATATAAAGCCCTGGAAAGCGAAAAAAGTTTCAAAAAGAAAAGTTCCTCCGAAAAACACATGAAAACTTCAACTGCTGCCGCTAT
>JAUMYD010000035.1:10841-12507 GCA_030528765.1 Bacillota bacterium | reverse complement strand
CAAAATACGGGTAAAAAGGGAAAAAGAAAGTTTTGCTGCAGAAGGGGTGCTCTGCAGCAGCTATAGCATTCCCGCGCAGGAAGGCAGAAGCCCCTTACTCTATTTTATAGCCTGAATGGCTGTTTGTAAATCGCTGATCGGCTTGTTTTGCCGCGCTTTGCCCTGCTTTTTGCTGGTGGCAGCAGTAAGAAAAGCGCCCCGAAAAGCCAGGGCTTTCCGGGGCGCTCATGCGCGGGAGGAGCTTTCCCTACCGCTTCTTTTGTGCAGGGCTTGTCTGTCCGCTGGCTTCCATCGCTTCGAGGCGATCATGGCAAGCGGTATCAAGGGCAAGGAACTGCTGCATCAATCCGCATCAGCGCCCCGGTTACTGCCGGAAGTAGCCGGGGCGCTCCTCTGCCCAGAGAACAAAAAGTACCCACCCCAACAAAATGGGATGGGCACTTTTTCGTAGACATTTAATAACTAAAGTCAAGGACATCGGTCTTTTCGGACGGAAGTTCTTCTCTTGTCTGCGGAAAGGAGACGATCAAACTCCACTCTTCTGCATCACTTTTCCATCATTGTTCAGTTTCTGGTCATCCTTAACCTTGATCTTTTCATTCTCGTTCCCCTGGGCCTTGATATCCTTGTCGGCGATCTCCTTCAGCGCACTGCTGCCGTTTTTGCGCATCACGCTATGGTTATTGAGGGCCGTGGCCATCTTTGCCGTATCGTGATTATATTCGCCGCCGAAGCCTCGGATCGCGACGGTATCCACCATCTTCTGGATGGTCGCTTCATTCATGCCCGGGTTGTCCTTGTATACATTGTTAAACTTCATGGAAGGATCCTTCTTGCACTGGGCCTCCAGATTGTACATCTGGGCAGTGGCCGCCACATGATTCTTGTAGTCATCGGGGAGGGTGCCCTTCAGGAAATTAGCGGTCAGCGTTTCCTGACTGTTCTTGCATCTGCTCCAGGCCTTCCCCAGCGCATTGGCGCTCGCCATCTTTTCCATATCGTCCTTCGTCAGACCGGCTTTCTCTGCGGCTTCCTTCAGCTTGGCGTTGCCATTGAGCAGATCGCACAGCTCTCCGCCCATGCCGGCCAGCGTCGCAAACTTGTGGCCCAGATTCATATTGGGGTCTGCCAGCAGTTCGTTGGTGTTTCTGATGCCGTCTGCCACCAGTTTACCCAGCTTTTCGTAATTGCCGGCAGCAGCATCGTTCAGGGCAGTGTTTACATAGCGCCGAGCCGCCTTCATGACGGGGCCGGCCTTTACGAAGGACTGCGGTGCCTGCGTGATCAGAAGATCATTCAGCACGCGATCCAGGCTGGTCTTCGGATCGTTGTCCTTCTCGACAGTAATCAGCTTGACCGCATTCGGATTGCTTTCAAGCTCCGGATTCTTCACCGCAGTCTTGATCTTCACGTCACTGCTGAAGCAGGCCGCCAGCGCCATAATGGCAGTATCATGCTGGGACAGCTTCAGCCCCGCGATCTCTTCGAATTTCATTTCTTCCAGTCTCGGTCTTTTGCCATTGTAAACCGAGGTATCGACATCTCCGATCTCCGGGGCCACTCCGCCCTGCTGGGCCAGAAATGCGTCAATGTTGTTCGCGATCCGCTCCTGCGTCAGCCCCTGCGGGACCACATTCTGGGGCTGCTGGATGGACTCCAGAATGGG
>JAUMYD010000035.1:0-10831 GCA_030528765.1 Bacillota bacterium | reverse complement strand
CTGCTTAAGCTTCTTAGCGGCCTGTTCCTTGAGGATCTTGTTCGCGGTTTTCTGGAACTTTTTGGGGTCACGATTGAACTGGAAATTATCCAGCACGGACAGTCGCCGGGCGGCGTCATAGGCGTTTTTCTGCGGGGTCTCCGCCTCGACGTTGGGGTTCTTCATTTCCCTCATGGTCTCAATAAAACTGGCCTTTTCATTATCTATGAAGTAATCCAGTCTTGCATATTGGGCCATGTCCTCTGCAAACCATTTGCCGCCGGAGATCGTGTTCAGCACGCCCTTGATCCAGCGGATAAATCCTCTGGGTTTGACAAGATCCGTCGCAGGATTGAACTGGTGAGCCTCTCCGCTTTCCTGCAGCTGATAGGGCTGCTCTTCACCCAAGCCGTAGATAAAGAGCTGGCCGCTCTTTGCCATGGTGTGCAGCGCAACCACGTCTTGGTCGAGTAGTGCTACGTAGTTCTCGTTAAAAACCGGCGTGGGCTTGTCCATATGTGCCTTCTTATCATAGTCATAAGTCATCAAAGCCATGCGGCCTTCCTTGGTGTCCAGGTCACGGGCTATCTCGCTGTTGTGGGGCAGTAAGTTCTCCTTCAGCTGGTTATACCACTGCCAAGCTTCTGCTATAGATCTTTCGTCTACAAACGGGACGGTTTTCCCGCTTTCCGGTGCAATAAACGGCATATCGATTCCTCCATTTCATTTTGGGTTTGCTCTTACTCACAATACCCTTTATTTTCCTGTTTGGTTTCATGTTTTTAAAAAATTTTTTAAGCAAAAAGCGTCTGCTGGAGGCAGAGGCCTTTGCCTTAGGGCTTCTTCGGTTCTTCCAAATCTTTATGGTAGGTATTCTCGCCCTTAAAATCTGTGATATCCTTGCTGCTTTCCCGGAAAATGCAGCTGGCTTTGTACTTTTTCAGAAAAACAGAGGAGCCCTCCACATAGATTTCCACTGCATCCTGGTTCATCCTTCATTTGCCGGTGCATTGGGCCGGCGCTGCCCGGAGCTTCGTTGCAGCATAAAGCTGTTCGAGAGCCCTGTTTTTTTACGGCCGTGGAGCCCGGCCTCCCGAAGCCGGCAGCCGGGAACGATCCGGCGGCAGGTTTGCTGCTTTGCCGCTGCGAAAATATGCGGAGGCAGATCAGCGGAACAGAAAGGAGCACAGCAAGCGCGGGGATCGCATAGTTCCGCACTTGCCGGCTTTTGCTACAGGTTTTCGTTCTTCAGCGCATCAATGGGATTATCTTTTTTGATCTTACGCATGGAGTAGAGCATCGTTATGAACACGACAAGGAACAGGCTGAGCGTAGCAATGCCGATCGCAAACCAGGGCAGCGTAAAGCTTTTCTGATAGCCTCCGGATACCGCCAGGTGAATCAGATAGCATATGGCGATAGCTGTGGGAAGCCCAAAGAACAGCGATCTTGTGCCGTACAATATGCATTCAAAGTTCATCATCCTGTTAAAGCCTTTTGCCGTCATGCCCACTGATTTAAGCATTGCAAATTCCCTGCGGCGGAGCGCGATGTTTGTGGATATGGTGTTGAAGACATTGGTAGCGGCAATCAGGGAGATGAGGAGTATAAAACCATAGGCGAATACCTGGATTATGATAACGATATTGCGGTTTTCTTCCTCCTGCTCTGCTATATTCTGTGTGCGTAGCTTTGTGAGGCCAAGCTCGCTTATTGTTTTATCGATTTCGCGCATTGCTTCAAGGTGCATATCTGCAGAGATGTAGTAACTGTAGCCTGTGTTGGCAAAATTTTCAGGGTTTAATACCTGATCACGCAGGCGCATTGGGTACAGCAGGGTGAGTCTTGCATTTTCGTCAATGTAAAACGGTGCCTCATAAATGATCTTTCCTGTTGCCGCACTTTTCTCTTCAAAAGCTTCCTCCCGGCTTAAGCACATGCTGTCGCCGGGAACGCTTTGGCTTTCGTAAATATACAGCATGTTTCCCTGCGCATCAAGAGCTTCTCTGTCAAAATCGTATCCTTCAAATTCTTTTTCCACGCGAAAGCTCAGCTCTGTGCCTGCAGCTGCCAAAACGTTATAAGACGTATGCTTGCCAAGCGCACTGTCAAAAACAACGCTGCCATCCACAACGATGGCTTTTGGCGCATCCGGGTCAAGGTATTCCTTTTCACTCAGCTTGTAAGCGTTCAGCAATTCGCTGTATGCGTGATCATCAACGAAGCTGAAGTTTGTATAAATATCAACATATTCGATCTCTTCGGTGGAAAGCTGATTTTCTGCGGCATAGTACGCTAAAAAATCCTTTGAAACTTCATCAGCTGAAACCGTGATGTAATATGACGAAGCCTGGGTATAGGCGGCCTGATCGACCCCCTTGTCTTTTTTCAATTCAAGCAAAAGCCTATCTGTGCTTATCTTTTCAAAGGCAGCCTGCTGGCCGTAAATTAAAATGTCATATTTCACATTCCCGAAGCTATCACGAACAGAATCGCTCAAAGCACTTGTAAATGCCGAAGCGGAAATAAATAAAACAATGCTCATAAAAAGGCTGAGGACAGTGGCCCTGTATTTCTTTCTGCTTCGCCTGTAATATTTTCCGGCCAGCATTCCCGGCAGACCAAATGCTTTATAGGTGAGCTTTGAAGTGCGTACTTCTCTCGCTTTTATGCGTATATCTTTGCTCTGGCGGATCGCCTCAATGGCAGAGAGCTTTGTTGCTCTCCGGGCGGGTATGATTGCTGAAAGCAGAACTGTTAAAAGGGCGATCAGGGCGGCAATAACAAGAGAGGCGGCGGATACACTTAATTTAAGCGGAAGGGGATATCCTATCAGGGCTTCAAATTTGCCTCCCACAAAGAGCAGTGTGATGCCGATCCCGCCAAGGCCTGCTAAAATACCCAGGGGTATGCCTATGGCGCTAAGCATCAATGCTTCCGAAACGACCATTCGTCTGAGCTGCCTTTTGCTTGCGCCGAGGGAGGAAAGCAAAGCGAACTGCTTTGTGCGTTCTGCAACAGAGATGGAGAATGCATTATAAATCAGGGAAACAGAGCCCAGCATGATCAAAACGATAACGATAACAGAAAGGCTGTTTATCATGGAATTAAAGCCGGTATAGCGGGAAACACCTGCGTATTTGAGAACCGGGCTGTTTATTTTGGCGGGCAGGTTGTTGTCCGCAATAAAGGAATGGAGCTCCTTCGTTTTCTTCATCCTGAACCAGGCCGTAAGCCTGTATTCCTCAGTGATCTCCGGCTCTGCGATTGTTATAGCGGTATATCCGGGGGCCGTATAGTTTTCGAATGCGGGCCTTTCATAAAAGCCAACAATAGTATAGCTGCGTGTTTCCTTTAGTTTGAGCGTCTCGCCGCTGGGCACAGCTTCATTGTTTTCATTGTAAATATAAAACGGGTCATTCTGATTCATTTTGCGGCCGTCAAGTATTCTTTCCCCGAGTGCAAGTTGAATGCTGTCACCGAGTTTGAGTTCGACACCGCCGTTCTCATATAAATGATCGGGGATCAAAATTTCTGCGGAGGATGTGGGATATTTGCCTGAGCTGATGTGAACAGGCATCATTTCGTTAAAGCCGGCAGATACAGACAGGAGAAATAAATACGGCTTGTTCTCGTTTTTGCAGCCCTCTATTTTTGAATAGCCCAGATCCTGACCATAGACACAGCTTTCGATTTTTTTATCTGCTTTGATTTTTTCATATGTTTTGCCGTCGATCCCTTCGGCAGAGCCGTGCCAATCTCCGTTTGCGTAGATGGCGTTCTCCAATACATAGGTATAAATACTGCTCGTGAAGCTGCTTACTGCGCAAATCATTGCCGCAGAGAGAATAATGCCAAAAATGCTTACAAGTGTTCTTGCTCTGTTTTTCTTTAGTGATTGCAGCGTCACCCTGTTGAATATATTCATCTGTGGATCACCTCATCGCGAGTGATTTTGCCGTCTTCGATGGCGATGATCCTGCCTGCCTGCAGGGCAATAGTATCATCATGTGTGATGATGATGAGAGTTTGGCCGTATTTCTCATTTGACATTTTTAAGAGTTCCACGATTTCCTGGCTGTTTTTGGAATCAAGGTTTCCTGTCGGCTCATCAGCGAGAACAACAGCAGGATCGTTCATAAGCGCACGGGCTATCGATACTCTTTGCTGCTGGCCGCCGGACAACTGGTTCGGCAGATGCTTTTCCCGGCCGCTAAGTTTAAGCGTAGTGAGCAGCTCCCGCAGCCTAACCTGATCAAGCTTTTGCCCGTCCATAAGCGCGGGGAGCGTAATATTCTCGCTAACATTGAGAACAGGGATCAGATTATAGAACTGATAAATCAGACCAACCTGGCGGCGGCGGAAAACAGCGAGCTGTTCTTCGTTTTGCGCATAAACATCCTTGCCTTCCACAAAGACTTTACCGCTTGTGGGCCGATCCACGCCGCCGAGAATATGCAGCAGCGTGGATTTGCCGGATCCGGAGGGACCGACAATAGCAATAAACTCTCCTTTGCTGACGGAGAAAGAAATACCGTCAAGTGCGCGGACTTCATTTTCCCCTTTGCCATATGTTTTTCTCAGGTTTTCAACTCGTAATATTTCCATTTGGCTGTGCACCTTTCGCTGATTCGGAATAGCAGGGAGTATTTATCAACGGTCTTTCTGGAATGGTTTCTTTCGGCTATCAGAATTAAGCATATTTATTTAGCTTTGTGGATATTATACTAAACACTTTTGTTAATGTCAAGAGGGCTGTCAGAAAATATTAAGCAAATTTATTTAAGCACTTATTGACTATCCTAAACATTCCTGCTATGCTATTTACAACATAAAATACATACAGGAGATGGTTGTTATGGCAATTGGCGAGAGGATCAACTTTTTTCGCAATATGCGTGGCATGACACAAAAATATCTTGGTATGCAGGTGGGCTTCCCGGAGAAGTCTGCCGATGTGCGTTTGGCACAATACGAAACAGGGGCGAGGACGCCCAAAGCAGAGCTGACGGCATCTCTGGCCCATGCCCTTGATGTCTCCCCGCAAGCACTTGCTGTACCGGACATTGACTCTTACATAGGTCTGATGCACACCCTGTTCACCTTGGAGGACAGATACGGACTCCATATCGACGAAGCTGATGGGGAAATCTGCTTGAAGGTCGATGTGCGAAAGAACAAGGATGCCGCACAGCTTCACGAAATGCTGTGTGCTTGGCGGCAAGCTGCCGCTATGCTCAAAGCAGGCGAGATCACGCAGGATGAATATGACCGTTGGCGTTATCGCTATCCTGAATTTGACAACATCCAGCGTTGGACGAAGGTGCCTTCCCAGGCGCTCAGTGATATGCTCGTTGAGGCTTTGAAAGAGGGTGAAGAGTAATGCAATATACACGACACAAAAACGCACGAAAGCTTTTTCACGAAATTGATGCTAACCCTCAGAACTATCTGATCATTCATTACTCTTGTGAAAGCTTTTATGATATTAAGGACGGACATACCCCCCGTATTACTTCAATTGCGGTTTATGATTATGCAAATGCCCAAACGGATTCGTTCTCCATTCACAAAATGGCTGAAAAAACTCATGTCGATGTTACTGATATTGAGAGCCACTATGATGAACTGGAAAAAGCCATGTTGGCTGAATTTTTCGAGTACGCTAAAGAGCATAAGACGTATTTCTGGATTCACTGGAACATGAGAGATATGAATTATGGCTTTAAGGCAATCGAGCATCGTTATTCCGTTTTAGGTGGTGATCCGTATAAAATCCCAGATGCCAACAAGATTGACCTTGCTCGCCAACTTGTTAACTGTTACGGAGTAGGCTATGCGGGGCATCCTCGCATGGAAAAGCTGTTGGAGCAAAACGGTATTAAAGCAAAGGACTATCTTAACGGGCAGCAGGAGGCTGATGCATTCGCAAACCGAGAGTATGTCAAACTTCATATGTCCACTCTTAGAAAGGTAGATGTGTTTGCAAATATTCTTAATCGAGCTGTCAATAATACATTGAAGGTAAATTCGAAGTGGACCGAAATTTATGGTGTGTCCATCCAGGGTATCTTGAACTTCTGTAAAGATACTTGGTGGATTCAACTTATCTGGACTATCATCTCGATGTTCCTTGGTGCTTTGATAGGCGAATTCGTTGGTAATCTAATATAAACGCCAAAAAAGAGCTAACTGACTTAATCTAAATCAGTTAGCTCTTTACTTATGAATAATGAAATTTTGTTGCCAAATCGTTGCCACGACTTCGCATAATTTGGACTTTTACGGCTCTACAGCCGGGAAAGTGCCTCTGCGAAATTATTCCCACTCTATCGTTCCTGTGGGCTTCGGCGTCAGATCATAGACCACACGGCAGATGCCGGGAACCTCGTTCACGATGCGCTCCACGATGCGGTTCAGCACTGCATAGGGGATCTCTTCGATGGTGGCGGTCATGGCATCCACGGTGTTCACCGCACGGATGATGGCGAACCATTCGTCCGCACGCTTGTCATTCCGCACGCCCACGGTTTTCATATCCGGGACTGCGGTGAAATACTGCCAGACTTTCCCGGCCAGACCGGCTTTGTCAAATTCCTCCCGCAGGATGGCGTCAGATTCCCGCAGGGCTTCCAGACGATCCCGGGTGATGGCGCCCAGGCAGCGCACGCCCAGACCGGGGCCGGGGAAGGGCTGACGATAAACCATATCATCCGGCAGGCCCAGTGCCTTACCGACCACGCGCACCTCATCCTTGAAAAGCAGCTTGACAGGCTCCACCAGCTCAAACTGGAGATCTTCCGGCAGGCCACCCACGTTATGGTGTGCCTTCACCGGGCCGCTTTCGATGATATCCGGGTAAATGGTGCCCTGTGCCAGGAACTGAATACCTTCCTGCTTGCGGGCTTCTTCTTCGAATACGCGGATGAATTCGGAGCCGATGATCTTCCGTTTCTTTTCCGGCTCTTCCACACCGGCCAGCTTATCCAGGAAGCGATCCACTGCGTCAACATAGATCAAATTTGCCTTCAGCTGATTCCGGAACACCTCGATGACCTGCTCACTTTCGCCTTTGCGCATCAGGCCGTGATTGACGTGGACGCAGACCAGCTGCTGGCCGATGGCCTTCACCAGCAGCGCGGCCACGACGGAGCTATCCACGCCGCCGGAGAGCGCCAGCAGCACTTTCTTATCGCCCACCTGGGCACGGACAGCCTGAAGCTGCTCCTCGATGAAAGCTTCTGCCAAGGCAGCTGTGGTGATGCGTTCCATATTCTCTGGACGTTTGTTCGGATCCATGGTATTCCCTCCCGGAAGTTTTTTGTCGGAATGAAGAGCCGCGTTTGCGGCACTTTTTTAAGAAAATGTTACAAAAATGATATATTATTATAGCTCTTTCACCTATGATCCGCAAGTTTTTTCTCACAACCCGGCAGATATTTTGCCCGGAGCATTCCCACCTGCCTCCGCAAAGGGGGCCTGCGGCATTTCCCCTCTGCGCTGATACGGGAAAAGCCCGATTTGGGGAAAGCTTTTCCGCTAGATCAGGAAGAGATAGACCAGCAGGGGGATGACGATGGCAGAGAGCAGGGTGGTGAGGAAAACGCTCTTCGCCGCCAGCTTCTGATCCCGGCCGTATTCGGTGGAAAAGAGCACCGCCGCATTGGCCACCGGCATGGCCAGCAGGATCAGGCTGACCCCCAGCAGCAGCTCATCCGCGATCAGCCAGCGCAGCAGGGGATAGAGCAGCAGGGGGAAGGCCAGCTGCTTCAGAATGCTGTAGAGATGCACCCGAATGTCGTTAAAGACCTCCTTCAGGGGCATGCTGGCCAGGGTGGAGCCGATCACCAGCATAGCCAGGGGCGTGGTGACGGAGCCGATCAGCTCCACGGTATCCGCCAGGATCAGCGGGCAGGGGATCTTCAGCAGGTAGATGAGCAGGGCAGCCAGGGCGGAAAGCACTCCGGGGGAGATCAGCTTTTTCAAATTCAGCTGGAATTTTTCCCCGCTGCCCATCTGCATCATGGCCGCGCCCATGGTGAAGAGGAAGAGATTGAAGAACATATTAAAGATGGCGGTGTAGAGCATGGCCTGGCTGCCGAAGATGGCATTCATTACCGGGAAGCCCATAAAGCCCACATTGCCGAAGGTGGTCATGAAGAGGTAAAGCCCCTTCTGCGGCTTCGGCACCCGCAGGATGAAATTCAGCAGCAGCCCCAGCAGAGGCAGGAGCAGATAGGCGGCGATGCTCACGATGAAGATGGTGCTGAGCTGGGAGAGGCCAACGCTGTTGTCTGCCTTCAGCACAGCGGAAAGCACCATGGCGGGCATGGTGACCTGCAGCAGCAGGGTGGAGAGCTTCTTGTTCAGCCCCTGGTCAAAGAGGCCGAGCTTCCGCAGAAGATAGCCCAGGCCGATGACGAGAAAGAGCTGGATCATTTGGTTGATGATGACTTGCATGTTCATGGTATGTAGACCTGCTTTTCTTTTTGATATTGTGCTTCAAGCCGGCGGGGAAAGGGAATTATTCTTCACTTCCCGCCGTTTTCTCTTCCTGCAAGCTCTTGCGTCGTTCTTCATATTTTTTTCTCTGCTTTTCTGCCTCTTTTTCTACCTCTTCGTTCCAGAAGGGGATACAGACTTTCTTAAAAAAGCCTTCCTCCTTCGGTACCCGGATGCTGCGGCAGAGCGCCTGCCCGGCCTGGGTATAGACCAGATCACCCATGGGACGCTTGAACATGTAGGTCTCTTCCGGATCGTAGCCTTCGTCGCTTTCACCGTAATAGTGGATCGGGTATACAGCGGGAACCTCTCCTTTGTCCTTCGCCACCAGGCCCAGGGAGATCAGCTCCCGGATGGCAGCAGGATGGAGATCCTTCTCAACGAGAAGGAGGAAGTATTCAAGGGGAAGGGAGGGACGGGATGCAAGAGGGGCTTCAAAATAAAAGGGATAGAACTCCGTTTCTCCATCTGCATAGCACACATGCACATGCACCGAAATGGAGCGCAGGGCGGTGAAGGTCTCCGCGTGGGATTTTTCCACCTGCTCCAGAATGTGCAGCAGGGATTTTGGCACGCTGCCGGGGGCATTGCATTCCCCGGCCAAAATGCGTCCCCAGATCAGCTGCATCTCCTCGTCGGAGACCAGTCGGGCCTTGTCCATGAATTGAAAGAGCCAGTCCACGTCCACATCCTCCGGGCGGGCTTCCTGGTTCAGATTGGAGATGGCCTCTGCCACGATGGCTTCCTGGTTGTAGTAAGCCCTGAAATCTCGGCTTACATTAGACAGCAAGATGGCTTTTTCTTCCTCCGGCAAATCAATTTGCTGGATTGCTTTCCTATACTCTGCATGGGCATTTAGCTGGGAGATCGCAATCTCTTTACCGGCTTCGACTTTTCGTATTTCCCTCGCCGTTTTTTGATCGATCTTTTTCAGGGTTTCACGGGTGGCAAGCCAGCCTACTGACGCTGCCAGCTTGTCCAGTAGGTTATTTGCCACAGCAGCGATACTCCCCCCATCTATGTTGATCAGCGCATTGGTGTTTTTCTTCTCCTGTGTGTCGCTCATCGTTTTACCTCCTGTCTGTCCGCTTTCTGCTGCCCGGGCTTAGCCCACATCCTCCGCATCCGGATCCTCCTTCAGCCCCAGCAGCTCCAGAGCCTCCTCCGCGCTCAGCACATGCTCTTTTTCCTTCTTTTTCAGTGTCTTCTGCCAGAAGGGGATGCAGAATTCCGCAAAAAAGCCCTCCACCTTCGGCACCTGAATGCTGCGGCAGAGCGCCTGCCCGGCCTGGGTATAGACCAGCTCGCCCAGGGGAAGATCGATGAAATCATGCTCGGTCTCCGGCTGGTAGAATTCGTCATAATAGCAAAGCTCCTGGCTGGAAAGAGCCATGCCCTCGTCCTTCACCAGCAGCCCCAGGGAGATCAGCTCCCAGATGGCATCCGGCGTGGCCTTTTCGATGAGCAGCAGAAAATATTCCATGGGAAAGGGAGAGGGATTGTTAAAATCAAAGAAAAAGGGGTAATAAAGCTCTTCGCCTTCCCCCCATTGCACATGCAGCGAAATGGAGCGCAGGGCAGTGAAGCTCTCCGCGTGGGATTTTTCCATCTGCTCCAAAATGTGCAGCAGGGATTTTGGCACGCTGCCGGGCGCATTGCATTCCCCAGCCAAAATGCGGCCCCAGATCAGCTGCATCTCCTCGTTGGAGACCAGTCGGGCCTTGTCCATGAATTGAGAGAGCCAGTCTTCCCCCACTTCCTCCGGCTTGGCATCCTCGTGCAGGTTCAAAATGGCTTCTGCCAGAATGGCCTCCTGTCTGCTGTGCTCCCGGGCGCTCTTCCCGATCACAGAGGCGCAGATGGCCTTTGTATGCTCCGGCAGCTCGCTGCTGAGGATGCGTGCCAGCTCATCCCCGGGCTCTGCCTCCGTACCGGGCGGGGGAGCGGAGTCCCTCCCCGCGATGTAGGCCTTGATATCTGCTTTGGCATTGTGGATCTTCGCTGCTTTTTCCAGCGGGGGAAGGTCACTGTTCTGGATCTCCCGGATGTAGCCCTTCAGGGCGATGCGCTTCGGGGTTTCCCGGGTGGCGAACCAGCCCACTGCCGCCGCCAGCTTATCCAGCAGCTTATTTACCACATCAGCGGTTTTTCCCAGGTCTGCGCTGATATTGATAAGCCCGCGCATGTCCTTGTTCTGCGTATCTGCCATGGGGAATCCCTCCTTTTTTCTGCAGGATCTCCTGCCCGCAGGGAAACTGGCGCAGCAGGTTTCACCTCTGCCGGAAGGCAGCTGTCCAGTTCTGTTTCTGCGCGCTTTTTTCTATTGGATCTTCTATTGATATATAGTAAA
>JAUMYD010000034.1:6123-13574 GCA_030528765.1 Bacillota bacterium | reverse complement strand
ATCTTGCAGAAGCTTTTCTGCAGCAAAAGCCTTGCTGCAGCTTTTGTTGTTCTTTGCTACAGGAGACAGGACATCTATATTTTCGGTAAAAACCGCAAATTTTGCTATTCTAGGCGCATTTTACCATAAATTTTCAAGATGTAAAGAGAAGTTTCTTTTTTCCGAATAATAGAATATATTTATTTCTTTTTCCGGTGTTTGTCTTGATTGATTTGGCTTTGTTTTTCTCGCAAAAAAAGCACCCCAAAAGGGTGCTTTTCGATGTGATGGGAAGGGGGCGCAGCGCACACTTTTTCCTTTCAGGAGAGTCTGCCGGGCAGGGCCTTTTGTTCCTTTTTGCGCAGCAGTGCCATATAGAGCAGGCAAAGGCTGATCTGGGCCACCGTGGAGGCAGGCGTTCCCAGGCCCACCAGGAAGAGGGAGGGCGGCTCCCGCAGGCTCATCAGATAGGAGAAGGGAATGCGGATCAGGAAGGCCCCTACCAGCCCCTGAACCAGCACAAAGCCGGTTTTCCCACAGCCGTTGAAATAGCCTAGAAAGCAGAAGAGGAAGGCCACCAACAGGGTATCAATGGCATAGGCACGCAGATAATCCCAGGCAGCCTGCACCACCTGCGGATCTTTATCAAAGATGGAGGCCAGCAGATCCCCGTGAAAATAGGAAAGCCAGGCCAGCACCAGGCTGAATACCAGGGAGGCCAGCATGCCGCTATACATGGCTTTTCTGGCCCGATCCGGCCGGCCCGCGCCTATATTCTGCCCTACAAAGGCAGAAAGGGACTGCATGGCGGCAGAGGGCACCAGCATGATGAAATTGCAGAGCTTTTCTGCCACGCCCACCCCGGCAGAGGCTACCAGACCCAGGGAATTTACAATGGCGATCATGGCCATGAAGGAAAAGCTCACCAGGCCATCCTGCACCGCAACGGGCAGGCCCAGGCGAAGAATGGGGCGGATGGCTTTTTTCTCAAAGCGCAGATGCCGTTTTTCCAAGGGGAAGGGCAGGCCGCGCCTGCGGATGACCCAGAGGCAGCAGAGCACGCTGAGGGCCTGGGAAGCCACTGTGGCAATGGCTGCGCCGGCAGCGCCCAGCTGAAAAACTGTCACCAGCAGCAGATCCCCGGCGATATTCCCGGCGCAGGCAATGGCCACTGCCAGCAGGGGCGTGCGGGAATCCCCCAGCCCCCGGAAGATGCTGCCCAGCAGGTTATAGGCGATGATGAAGAGCATGCCGCCGGAGCAGATGCGGACATAGCTTACCGTGCGGGAGAAGGCTGCCTCCGGTGCCTGCATCAGACGGGAGAGGGGCTCTGCTGCCAGCTCCATGATGAGGGTCAGGGACAGGGCCAGCAGGGCAAAGAGGCAGATGGCGCTGCCCACGATGTGGCCGGAAAATTCGTCTGCTTCCCGGCTTTGTTGCTTTTGGCGGCTGCCCTGATGCTGGGCCAGCAGCACCGTGGCACCCATGGAAAGGCCGGTGATGATGACGGTGGCGGTGAACATGAGCTGGCTGCCGGTGGCTACGGCAGAGACATCCGCTGTGGCGGCGTATTGCCCCACCACCCAGACATCCACCGCGCCGTAGGTGGCCTGCAGGGTCAGAGCCAGCAGCACCGGCCCGGCAAAGCGCAGCAGCAGGGGCAGGATCTTCCCATGGACGAAATCCGCTTCCTGCAATGTTTTTCTTTCAGACATTTTCTTTTCCTCCCTTTCCCGGAGTGGAGATTTATAAAAAAGCGGATAAAACAGCAGGCGTCTCAGCCTGCCATCTTATCCGCTTACTGCTTCTTCTGAGCATTCAGCCTCCGATGACCGGGAACAGTATACAGGAATCTTTTCGCGCTGTCAAGCAGGAGTCATATCTTCCGGGGCAGCGGCCAGGGCTCCTTGGAGATAGCCCAAAATGGAAGTTCTTTTGCCCCTGTTTTTTCAAGAAAAGAGGGGTTTTGCAGGGATTTTTGGACGATTACCCTGCTTCTCCGGCTGTCTTTATCCTCTTTGCTCAGCCGATGAGCAGGCGCGGGTCTGCGTTCAGATCCCAGCCCGCCCAATCCTGTGCCAGCCATTTTTCGTAGGCCGCCACACCGATCATGGCTGCATTGTCTGTGCAATAGACCGGGGAGGGGTAGCAGAGCCGGATGCCCGCAGCCTCTGCCCGTTCACCCAGCAGCTCCCGCAGGCGGCGATTGGCGGCAACACCGCCCACCAGGGCGATGCTTTTGACCCCTTCCCGCTGGGCAGCAGCCACAGCCTTGGCGCTCAGCACATCGCAGATGGCCTCCTGCGCGGCCCGGGCGATGGAGCATATCTCCTGCTCTGTGGGCGCATCCCCCTTCATGCGCCGCTGGTTCAGGTAATTCAGCACTGCGGATTTCAGGCCGCTGAAGCTGAAATCATCTGTTCCCGGCAGCCAGGCCCGGGGGAATTCCACATAATCTGGAAGCCCGCTCTCAGCTGCCCGGCTGATCTCCGGCCCGCCGGGATAGGGCAGACCCAGGGCCCGGGCGATCTTATCAAAGGCTTCCCCGGCGGCATCATCGTGGCTCATGCCCAGGAAGCGGCTGCCGCTTTCCCCGGTGAGCAGCAGACCGCTGTGACTGCCGGAGACCACCAGCGCCAGGAAGGGCTTTTTGATCTCATGCTCGATGTGGATGGCCGCCAGATGCCCCTGCCAGTGATGCACCGCGATGAGGGGCTTGCCCAGTGCGAAGGCCAGCGCCTTGGCATAGGAGACCCCCACCAGCAGGGAACCCACCAGGCCGGGGCCGTTTGCCACGGCGATGGCGTGAATGTCTTCATAGCTGCAATTTGCGTCTGCCAGCGCCTGCTGCACCACGGGGCTGATGGCCTCCAGATGGTGGCGGCTGGCGATCTCCGGCACCACGCCGCCGTAAATGCGGTGTACCGGGATCTGGGTGGTGATGACGTTGGAGCGGACTTCCCGCCCATTTGCCACCACGGCGGCGGCGGTTTCATCACAGCTGCTTTCGATGGCCAGAATGTTTACTTGTTCCTGCTTCATGCTTTGCCTCTTCTTTTATCGTTTGTTTCGGAGAATCTATGGGAAATCCGCCAGGAAGCTCCTTCTTCCCGGCAGCAAGCCTGCTCCTTTCTCAGAGAGAAAGGGAGAGCAGCCGGGGAAGCCTTATTCCGGGCATACCTCCGGGAGCTCCAGCTGCATCAGCACCGCATCCTCCACAGGCTGGGTGTAATAGCCCTTTCGCAGACCTACAGTGCGAAAGCCCAGGGAATCATAGAGATTCCGGGCCGGGAGATTGCCCTCCCGCACCTCCAGGCTGAGGCTTCTGCCACCCAGAGCCATGCAGCGGAGGATCAGCTGCTCCATCAGCTGCCTGCCCAGACCCTTTTGCCGCCAATCCGGGGCAACAGCCACATTGGCAACCTGCCCCTCATCCAGCACCAGCCACATCCCGGCAAAGGCCACCAGCTCTTCCCCGTGGAAGCAGCCCAGATAGTGCGCCAGATGATTCTGCTCCAGCTCCTGCCGGTAGGCAGCCTCTGTCCAGGGGTGGGAGAAGCTGGCCTGATCGATGCGGCAGATGGCTTCCAGATGCTCCGCGCCCAGGGGAGCAAAACGAAATTCTGCGGACATCAGGCTTCTCCTCCTTTGGCGGCAGCCTCTGCGGCAAGGCGTTTTTCTTCTGCTTCGGATAAGCGCAGGTATACGGGAAGCAGGGCTTCCACCGGGGTGAATTCCTGCTTTGCATATTTTTCCAGCGCCAGCATGGCTGCTGCCGGGGCCATCACCAGACGGCGCTCCGGGGGAATGGCCTGCAGCTGCTGGCCAAGCCGCTGCCTCAGTTCTTCCTCATAGGGGGCGAAGCCGTCCCCCAGACAATAGACCGGTTCCTCCAGCTCTGCCAGGCGCTCCGCCAGCTCCGTGGGGGCAATGGCCAGATCCGGCCAGAGCCGTTCCCCGCCTTTATAGAGGGCGGTGTAGACCTGATCCCGCCGGGCATCCAGCATGGGGCAGACATAGCCCGCCTGCCCGGCTGCACGAGCCAGGGCATCTGTGCTGCTAATGCCGATCAGGGGCATCCCCCCATGCCTTGGCCGTTGCCAGGCCGATCCGCAGGCCGGTGAAGCTGCCGGGGCCGATGCACACGGCAAAGGCATCCATATCCGCAAGCTGCAGTCCGCAGTTTTTCAGCAGGCTATCCAGCATGGGCAGCAGGCCAAGAGAGTGGTTCTTTCCGATATTCAGTGCATATTCGCCCAAAAGACCCTTTTCCCCCACGATGGCGGCGGAAAGGGCGGTGGCGGATGTATCAATGGCCAAGAGCTTCATCCAGCCAGGCCTCCTTCTCATCATAACAAAATTCCAGGCTGCGCAGGTTTTCCTCCTCCGGGCAGCGGCGAATCTCCAGCCAGATGGTTCCGGCGGGCAGCCTGTCCCGAATGAAATCCGGCCACTCCACGAAGGCGGCCTTTTCCCGGGTCAGGGCATCGTCCACGCCGGTGAGGGCGATCTCCTCCTCCTCCAGCCCTTCCAGACGATAGGCATCCACATGGGCGAAGGGGATGCGTCCCTGATATTCCCGATAAAAGATGAAGGTGGGGCTGCTCACGCTTTCCTCCACACCCAGCGCCTTGGCCAGGGCAGCGGCGAAGAGGGTCTTTCCCGCACCCAAATCACCCTTGGCAGCGATGACAGTGCCCGCAGGGATCTTTTCCCCCAGCTTGCGGCCGATCTCCCTGGTCTCTTCCGGGGAGTGGCTCAGCAGCTTGATCTTTTTTTGCGTCATAGCTTGTACCGTCTTTCTCTATCTCATCTATAAAACATCTATAAAATCCGTCTGTTTCTGTTTCATATACTTCCGGGCGGCCTTCAGCAATGCCAGAAAGGGCGGCAGCTCCTGCAGAGCCTCCGGGTGCCATTGTAGACCCAAGGCAAAGCGGCCATCCTCCCGGCTGAGCACTGCCTCACAAAGGCCATCGGGTGCCAGTGCCGCAGGCAATAAGCCGGGCGCCAATTTGCCCAGCCCCTGATGATGAAAGGAATTCACCCAGAGCTGCTTCCGACCGTAAAGCTGCTGCAAACGGGGGTGGAGCAGCTCCACCATATGGCTGCGCTGCTGGCGGGCCTGCTGCTGTTGGTGCTGACCGTAGCCGCCTGCCCGGGGCAGATCCGGGATGAGATCCCCGCCCAGGGCGATGTTCAGACCCTGGCAGCCCCGGCAGATGCCCAGAATGGGCAGGCCGCGCTGCCAGGCGGCACGCAGCAAGGCCAGCTCCCAAAGATCCCGCGCTGTGGGTGCTTGGAAGGATCCCATGCCGTAGCACTGGGGCGGGAAATCCCCGCCGCCGCTGAGCAGCAGGCCTTCCAGCCCATCCAGAGCTTCCTCTGCCAGGGTTTCCGGCAGATCGGGCAGGAGCAAAGGGCTGCCGCCGCAGCCCAGCAGGCAGTGGCAGTAATCCTTTCGCAGCCGGTAGCCTGCATAAGCCGTATCCGTGCTGAGGGTGATGCCGATCCGTGGGCGCACAGGAGCCTCCGAAAGAAAGCCTTTGTTGCATCCTATGGCCTATGAGAGAGGCATATGTCCGGCAGGGGAGGAGAGCTTTGCAAGCTTTTTAGCAGCGTCCCTTTCTTGTAGCTCAAAGGGCTTTGAAGAGCTAAACCGCCAGTAGCATAAAAACTTTAAATGAGTGAAAGCAGAAGTATTGACCCGAAGTTTAAAAGTTTTTGGTTCCTCTTTTCAAAGGGGAAACAAAAACCTCCTGATCTTAGCGTTCTGCCCAGAAGAAAAAGTCGTTCCGCTGCTGCAGCAGCGCCACAGCCATGGCTTCCAGGCATTCCTGCCGCCCCACGGGGCCCAGACCCTCGGCGGTCTTGGCCTTTACGGAGACAGCATCCGCCGGGAGGCCCATAGCCTTTGCCAGGCTTTCCTCGATCAGCGGGATGTAGGGCGCCAGCTTTGGCTGCTGGGTGATGATGGTGCAATCCACATTCATGATCTGCCAGCCCCGCTGCTGCAGAAGGGAAAGAACATTTTGCAGCAGCAGCATGCTGTCGATATTCTCATAGGCCGGGTCTGTATCCGGGAAGAGGCGGCCGATATCCCCCAGGTGAGCTGCCCCCAGCAGGGCATCGATCAGCGCGTGGCAGAGTGCATCCGCATCGCTGTGCCCCAGTAGGGAGCGCTCAAAGGGGATATCCACGCCGCCCAGGCGCAGGGAAGTCCCTTCGCAGAAGCGGTGCCGGTCCCAGCCTTGTCCGATCCGTAGTTTCATTATTTTCTCCTCCTGCGGCAGAAAATTGGAAGGACATTCCTTCTGCTATTGATTATAGCCCATCCCGGGCCGGGCTTCAATGGGAGGGCTTATTTTTCTGGGCTTTCTTTCCGCTGCTGCCGGGCAGCGAGCAAGGCCTCTGCCAGAATCAGATCTGCCGGGAAGGTGATCTTTGGGTTTGGCTCCTTCGCCGGGACGGCCAGCGGACAAAAGCCCAGCTTTTCCACCAGCTCCGCGTCATCCGTGGCGGAATAGCCCCCTTCCTTGGCAGCGGCATAGGCCTCCAGCAGGAGCTTTGTTTCGAAGATCTGGGGGGTGAGGGCAGCAGCCAGCGTTTCCCGGGGGATGGTGGCAAACACCTTTCCTTCTGTGATCTGCTTGACGGTATCCGTCATGGGGCGCAGCAACAGGGCAGCAGGGGCGCTTTCCGCTGCCTCCAGCAGACGCTGCCAATCCGAGCGGGAGAGCAGGGGTCTTGCGCCATCGTGGATGGCCACCCGATCCCAGGGCAGCTCTGTGCCATCGGCTTCCTGCTGCAGTGCCTGCAGTGCCAGAAAGACGGATTCCTGGCGGCTGGCTCCACCCAGGCAGAGACGGGCCTTCTCATAGGGGAGGAGCAGCTCCCGGAAGGCTTCCATATCCCCGGGGGCCGCCGTGACCAGAATGCGGCTGACCAGCGGATCCTTCTGGAAAAGGTGGAGGCTGTAGCAGAGAAGAGGCTGGCCGGCCAGGTGCAGCAATACCTTGTTCTGCTTTGCTTCCATGCGGCTGCCGCAGCCTGCGGCGGCCAGGATGATGGCAATATTCATCAGGATAGCTCCTTTTGCTGTTTTCGGATCTTGTTTTCGACAGAAGTACGCAGCCGAAGTGGCTGTTTTTTTGAAAAGCGGGCAAAGCGTCCCTTTCTTGAAGGAAAGAGACCCAAAGAACTTCAATTTGGGGCCTGCTGCTTCTCATCCCGGGTAGAGACCCAGATGTAAGTGCTTTTGGTGCCGCTTTTTCTAAAAAAGCGGCGGTTTTGGCTTTCAAAAAAGAGAAGCGGGCAGCTTCGGCCCGGCTCCCCAAAGGCAAAAAGCGTATGGATAGTCTATCCATACGCTTGCATTGTTTTATTTTTGATCAGGCCGGTGTGGATTCCGCATCCTCCGGCTGCTTGCTGACTTCCAGGATATCCCCGTTTTTTCCCAGCTTGGGCCGGAC
>JAUMYD010000034.1:0-6113 GCA_030528765.1 Bacillota bacterium | reverse complement strand
AAGATCATCCGCCCTGCTGCGGTCTGCAGGATGCTGGTGACGATCACATGGATCCGCTTGCCAATGATGCGGCGGCCGTTTTCCACCACGATCATGGTGCCGTCATCCAGATAAGCCACGCCTTGGTTGGCTTCCTTGCCTTCCTTCACCACCAGAGCTTCCATTTCCTCCCCGGGGAGAACCACAGGCTTTACTGCATTGCTCAGTGCATTGATATTCAGCACCTGCACGCCCTGAAACTGTGCCACCTTGTTCAGGTTGAAATCATTGGTCACGACCACGCCATGCAGATCGCTTGCCAGGCGCAGCAGCTTCATGTCCACTTCTGATTCTTCCGGGTAATCCTTTTTGCTGATGAGCAGCCGGTTGCCGAATTCCTCCCGCATGGCATTGAGCCGATCCAGGCCGGCGCGGCCACGGGCACGCTTCAGGGTATCGCTGCTATCCGCGATATGCCGCAGCTCTTCCAGAACGAAATTCGGTACCACCAGATCCCCTTCCAGGAAGCCGGTGCGATAGATCTCCGCGATGCGGCCGTCAATGATGACGCTGGTATCCAGGACCTTTACCGTGATCCGGTTCCGGCTGCGGTTTTCCCGTTTTTCTGCGAGGCTGGCCTTTTCCCCGTTCCGGAATAAGGTGGCGAATTCATCCCGCTTTCGATAGCCCACTACAGCCCCGGCATAACCCAGAATCAGCACTGCCAGCAGGCAAAGATAGGGGCCGATGACCCGTATGTTTGCCAGGGCAACGCCGATCAAAGTGGCGATGATCAGGCCGCAGATAAGGCCCATGGCGCAGCTGAAAAATTCTGCCAGGGAAAGAGTAGAAACAGCAGAGCTGATTTTTTCTGTCAGATTTTCCAGCAGCTTTCCCACCTTTGGCATGAGCAGAAGGCAGGCCACCAGAACCAGCAGGCCAACAGAAATAAAGACCAGATAATACATGGGCGTGGAGAGTGGTTCCAGAAGTGGGGAGAAGAAGATGAACAGCAAAAGGATCGCGATTACAGAAATAATGATGCTGATAAGTGTATAAATAGCTTTTTTCATAGAAAATCACCCCCCGGGCAGGAAGCAGTTGCCTTTATTTCATCATTATAGTGAAAGAGATGCTGTAATGCAATCCATCCGGCAATATATCAGGAAAAATTCGTTTTTTCGACACGCAGAGTTTCCGGCGCTCTGCGTTCAGGGGCATTCTGCGGAAAGGCAATTCTGCAGATAGGTGCTGGCCTGCTCCTGATCGATTTCCGCGCAGAAGATCATTTCGCTGATCAGAATGCGCTTGGCATTCTCCAGCATTTTTTTCTCACCGGCAGAAAGCCCTTTTTCCAGATCCCGCAGGTTCAGGCTGCAGATCACCTCTGCCAGTTGGCAGATATCGCCGCTTTTGATCTTATCCATATTGATGCGGTAGCGTTTGTTCCAGTTTTCCTCCCAAGGGGGGCTGGGCCTGCGGAGGATATTCTCCACCTCAGCCAGCTTGCTTTTGGGGCAGATGGGGCGAAGCCCCACCTTTTCCACGGTATCCACAGGTACCAGAACCTGCAGATCCCCGGTGGAAAGCCGCAGCACATAATAGCTGCGTTCTTCCCCCAGAATTTCCCGCTGCTCAATGGCTTCGATGATGCCTGCGCCATGGACGGGGTAAAGTACTTTTTCACCGATCTCAAACATAATCCACCTGCCTGTTTCTTCGCAGCACCGAAGGCCTGCATCCCGATAGAAAGTCACATATAAATTATAGCAAACGAAATAATAATTTGTCAAATCTAAAATTATTTATAATATCATGCTGCTTATAATATGTCAATATAAAAAGGGATCTGAAAAAAATTTGTTTCAAAAAGGATGGAAACAGAGAAAGGCAGTATTGGGGGGCTAAGCCGGAACGGCCCGGCACCCATGAGCTGAAGCCAGTCTGCCCGGCGAATGGCAGAAGAGCAAGCCAAAAGCCCCGGAGAGAGCGACTTTACCGGAGAAAAGATTTGTGCTGCAGGGGGCTTTGTGCTATAATATAAAGGATAAAGGAGTTTCTTTTTGTGTATATGAAAAAACGAGGATTATTTTTCCTGCTCATCACCGGGCTTTTTCTGCTGCTTTCGGCCTGCGCTCCGCAGCCTGCGGAACCAGTGGCCCCCGAGCCTGCGCCGCCCCCCACTGCACAGCCGCTTTCTGCGATCTATGTGCATGGGGAGTCTGCCCTGATCTATGCCCACGCTTCCTACGGACGGCGGGAGCTTTTCCCGCATTTGGAGCTTTGGCAGGGGGAGGAGGGGCCGGATTTTCTCTGGCAGGAAGAGGAAGGTATCAACAGGGGCCTGCTGCTCTGGCAGATCCCGCCCGGAGAGTACAGCCTGCGCTGTGGGGAGGATCTCCTCTCTGTGGAGGAAGGGCTTTTTCTGCCGGAGGGCTATACCATCACCAGAAACAGCCGGAACCTTCACTGGCAGTTCTATCGGGATGCAGCAGGCTTTCTGGCCCTGCGTCTGGAGGAAGTGGAGCAGCTGCCGAAGGATGTCTATGATATTCTGATCGACCCTGGGCATGGGGGCATTGACCCCGGCGCCTCCGGGAACGGCCTGGTGGAGGCAGAGCAGAACCTGATGGCTGCCCAGTATCTGGCAGAGTGCTTTCGTGAGATGGGCCTGAAGGTCGCCCTCAGCCGCCATGATGCGGAGATCCCCGGCGCTTCCTGGGAAGAGGATAACCCCTATGCAGAGGGAGCCCGCGTGGATCAGGTCTACAGGAAGCATGCGAAATACCTGCTTTCCTCCCACCTGAATGCAGGGGGAGGCAGCGGCTTTCAGCTTTACAGCTCTCTGTATACGGATAGCAGCTGGGCTGCCGCTGTTCAGGCAGAGCTTCTGGCCAGCGGCTGGCACGGGGATGAAAACGGCCTGGGCTGGGTGGAAGCAGCCCTTTATAAGCGGGGTAGCGAGAAGCGCAGCCTGATCCCCCGGGATTATTATTTCATCATCCGGGAAACAGGCGGCTATGCGCTCTCTCCCTATAATTATCGGCTTTTCCGCATTGATCGCCATGAGGAGCTGGCTCTGGGAGCAGAGGCTCTGCTGCTGGAATATATTTTTCTGGATCATGCCGGGGATGCGGAATACTGGAAGAAAAATTGGAGGGAGCTGGTGGCCGCTGTGGCGGCAGGCTCCGCGGAATATTGGCAGCTGGAGGAGGAGCCCGGCCTGATCGGCCCCGGCAGCAGCCAGCCCTTCCCGGAGGGCTACACTGTCCCTTCGGAAACAGATGAGTGATCCACCGGAAAGGCGATTTTAATAAGCTTGGGGGATGAAAGATGTTTTTCAAACACAGATCTTTTTTGTGCCTGATGTTTTCCTTGGCGCTGCTGCTGCTGGCCCTGCTTCCCCAGGGCGCAGCTGCCTATGAAGGGGAGATCGGCTATGCCCAGATGCTGATCAACAAGAGCAATGTTCTTCCCAGTGCTTACGCAGGCGGGGACCTGGTGAATCTGGGGGATTATATGCGGATCAGCGGCACTGTGCAGATGAGCCGCCCTGCTGCCGAGGCCCTGCAGCGTATGTATACGGATATGAAGGATACCGGGCTGAGCGGGCTTTACGGCACCAGCGGCTACCGCAGCTACAGCACGCAGAGCTATCTTTACCAGCGGAAGATCAACCAATACAGGGCTTCCGGCTATGGCCAGGCAGAGGCCGAGCGCCTGGGCGGGCAGGTGGTTGCCCCTCCCGGTGCCAGTGAGCACCAGAGCGGGCTGGCCATTGATGTTACAGCCGGCGGCACCGGCCTGACGGAGAGCTTTTACTCCACGCCGGAGGGGAAATGGCTGGATGAGCACTGCTGGGAATATGGCTTTATCCTGCGCTATCCTGAAGACCGTACAGGGGATACCGGTTATATCTATGAGCCCTGGCACTTCCGCTATGTGGGCCAGCCCCATGCGGAATACATACACAGAAACAATCTCATTCTGGAGGATTATATTGCCAAGCTGCGCACCGAAGGCGTGATCGGCATGGTATCCAGCCAGAACGGGCAGGCTTACGCGATTTATTATTGTGAGGATCTGGCTTCTGTTGATGCCCTGCCCGGGCAGCTGCTTTCCGTCTCCTTTGCCACACCGGCCCGAAACAGCTATATCGTCACCACTCTGGCTGTGGCTTCCACGCTTTATGATATCGTGGGCCACTGGGCAGAGGAGAACATTCGCCACCTGGTCATGCTGGATATCGTGACCGGTTATACGGATAATACCTTCCGCCCCGGGCGGAATATCAGCCGGGCAGAGCTGGTGACGCTGACGGCCCGCACCTATCGCCTGCTTTTCCAGCCCCAGGGGGACATCCCCGGCTATCTGCCTTATACGGATGTGCTGCCCAGCGATTACTTCTACCCCAGCCTTTGGCTTTGCTACAACTACGGCCTGCTTCCCCGTTCCATGCAGGTGAAAAATGGTGTGATGGCCTTTTCTCCCAATCAGCAGGTTCTGCGCTGGGAGGCGGCAGAGGCACTGGCTCCGCTCTTCGCCTTCCTTCCGGAAGCGATCAGCAGCGGGATCACCTTTGGGGATATGCTGGATGCCAGCCCGGAGCTGCGCCATGCGGTGCAGCTGCTGGCAGATTACGGGATCCTTACCGGGGATCTGCAGGGGAATTTTAATCCGGATGCCACCATCACTAGGGCAGAGATCAGTGCGATGCTGGATCGTATTCTCTGGTATTTCTATAATATGAATCTGGAAGAGGCAGAAAGCCTGCAGGAAGGAGAAATAGAAGACAACGAAGACGAGAATGAGGACGAGGATGAGGATGAGGACGATGACGATGACAGGGACTCCCGGCCGGAGGGGCTGATCCCCGGGATCAAGCAGCCGGAAGGGAAGGCTTCCCTGTAGACACTGTCTTTTCCCGGGCTGTTTTTCAGAGAAGCACAGGCACAGCAGATGCACACTGCTGTGCCTTTTTTATGCGCAGTCCCTGCCGGGCAGAGCGGGCGGACATAAGCGGAGCAGCCGCTGCATATAGATGGAGCAGACAAGGGATCGGAGGGAAGCATATGAATCTCTGGCAATATCTTTTGCTGCTGTTGGCCGGGCTGGCTGTGGTTTTTGTGGCCTGCCTGGTGCCGGAGCGTTTTTTCCGGCTGGCGGGCAGGGCCAGCGCCAATGTGGCGATGGGCATGGCTCTGCTGCTGCTGATCAATGCCTGTGCCGGCTGGACTGCACTGCAGCTGCCGGTGAATGGCCTGACTCTGGCGGTTTCTGCTCTTCTGGGTGCGCCGGGCATGGCTAGCCTGGCCGTGATCGCCGCGATCTGAGCGGGGCCGGGGCAGGAGACCCGCAGAGGTTTCCTGCCTTTTTTCTTTTGCGGCATTTTTTGTGAAAAATTCAGGTATAAGGGACCTGCTTGCGGGGAAAGCTTTTATCAAGAAAGCAGCGGCGGGCAGAGGAGCTGCCCCCCTGAAAAAAGCAGGTGATTTCATGGTTCAAAGAGGAGAGATCTATTTTGCGGAGCTGAACCCTGTTCAAGGCTCTGAGCAGGGCGGGACCCGCCCTGTGCTGATCATTCAGAATGATGTGGGAAACACCTACAGCCCCACCACCATTGTTTTGCCCATTACATCCCAAATCGATAAGGCCAGGCTGCCCACGCATGTGGAGCTTTGCTCTGCGGAGAGTGGCTTGCAGCGGGATTCCGTTGTATTGGCAGAGCAGATGCGCACCATTGATAAGAGCCGCCTGAAGCAAAAGGTGGCTGCGCTGCACAGGCCCGCGATGGAGCGGGTGGATCTGGCTATGGCTGTATCCATCGGTCTTAGCTGAGAAGGGCCCCGGTCTCTGCCGGGGTCTTTTTCAGCGCAGGCGCTGCTGTAGACGAAGGGCCAGTTCCTGCAATTTTGCGGGCTCGCCACCCTGCTGCAGCTCGTCAATAAGCTCCCGGAGCAGGGACTCGTTTTCCGGGCTGAGAATGGACGCAAAGTGGGAGAGGAGCTGCTGCAGATCCTCTGCGGAGCGGGGTGGGGGGATGTTCGGAAGCTGCTCCGGGGGGAGCTGCTGCAGCATCGGGAGCAAGGCTCCGGCCCCGGGAAAAGCAGTCCCGGGCTGCGGCGGACGATTGC
>JAUMYD010000033.1:12566-13777 GCA_030528765.1 Bacillota bacterium | reverse complement strand
GCCGATGGCATCGGCGTTCCCATGGACAAGCTGAGACTCGTCCAAAACCACGCAGGCGGGACCTTTGGCTATAAATTTTCCCCCACCAACGAAGCCATTCTGGGCGCAGCTGCCAAAATCATTGGTAAGCCCGTTTCTCTGGTTTTCAACCAGTTCCAGAACATCACCTACACCGGCAAGCGTTCTCCCGGCTTCATGAATATCAAGCTGGCCGCTGACGAGAATGGTAAGCTCCTGGGCCTGTGGGGCAACAACTACATTGATCATGGTCCTTATTCCGAATTTGGCGATTTGCTGACGCACCGGCTGAGCCAGTTTGTCGGTGCAGGCTATGATATCCCTACCATTCGCAATAAATCCCAGACCGTATTCACCAACCATGCCTGGGGCTCTGCTTTCCGTGCTTATGGTTCTCCCCAGTCCTTCATGGGCTCTGAAATCGCCATTGATGTGCTGGCCGCAAAGATGGGCATGGATCCTTTCGACATCCGTGAGCTGAACTGCTACAAGGAATCCGCAGGCTCCACCATCCCCACCGGCTATGCGCCCGATGTTTACTGCCTGGAAGAAATGTATAAGATGGCTCGTCCGCTGTATGAGGCAGGCAAGAAGAGAGTTGCCGAGAAAAATGCAGCTTCCGACGGGCGCTATAAATATGGGATCGGCGTTGCCTCTGGCATTTACGGCTGCGGCCTGGACGGCGTAGATTCCTCCCAGGCTTATGCTGAACTGAATCCCGATGGCAGCGTCACCATTTATGCCTGCTGGGAAGACCACGGCCAAGGCGCTGATATGGGAACACTGCAATCCGCCCATGAAACCCTGCGTCAGGCAGGCATCAAGCCTGAGCAGATCCGCTTAGTCATGAACGATACAAAGCTGGCCCCGAACTCCGGCCCCGCTGGCGGCTCCCGTTCCCAGGTCATGTCCGGTAATGCCTGCCGTTTGGCAGCAGAAAACCTGCTGGCTGCTATGAAAAAAGAAGACGGAAGCTACCGTAGCTATGAGGAAATGAAAGCCGAAGGCATTGAGACCAAGGTTCTGGGCAACTGGGTCTGCGACTACTGCGCGACCCATCCCGTTGACCAGGCCACCTCACAGGGCGAGCCCTTTGCTACCTACATGTACTCTCTCTTCCTGCCCGAGGTCTGTGTCGATACGCAAACCGGTAAAGTCACGGTTGAAAAGTTCTCCTGTGTAGCCGATGTTGG
>JAUMYD010000033.1:0-12556 GCA_030528765.1 Bacillota bacterium | reverse complement strand
TGCTTGTTGACGGCAATTTTTACGGCGGCCTGGCACAGGGCATTGGCCTGGCACTGACGGAGGACTTTGAGGATCTGAGCAAGCACACCAGCCTGAAAAACTGCGGCATTCCCTATCCCAAGGATATTCCCGATGATATTGAGCTGCACTATCTGGAGACTTATCGTCCCAACGGTGCTTACGGTGCTGCCGGCTGCGGTGAAGCTCCCCTGGATGCTCCGCACCCCGCGATCCTGAATGCCATCTACAACGCCACCGGCGCTCGTATTACCCGCGTTCCCGCTCTGCCCGAAGTCGTTCTGGCTGCCCTGGCTGAGCTGAAATAAACGCATACCCATAAAACAGACTTATGTTCAACAGAGGGGCGGCTGTGCCGCCCCTCTATTGCAAATTGGCCACGGAAAGTGAATAAGGCATGCAATGCTTCACTTCCGCTACGCAAAGGGAGGAATTTCTATGTTCATCAAAGAACGCTCTTCAACCCGTGTATACCGGCAAAAGCAACTTTTCGAAAAAAAGGAGCTGGAAGCCAGGGAATCCCTCTGCGTTCATGAGCAACCGGCCTATTGCAATGCCGCCTGCCCCTTGAAGCTGGATAGCAAAGCCATGATGGCGGCCCTGGCTTCCGGAGAGTTCAGCAAAGCCCTGCAGCTCTATGAGAAGATCACCCCGTTTCCCCACCTCCTCTCTGCCGGTTGTGAAGCTCCCTGCGAAAAAAACTGCAGGCTTTCCAGCCTGGGGGAGGGAATTTCCATCCGAGAGTTGGAGGCCGCTGCCCTGCGCTACGGGGAAAGGGCAAAAAAACGTGGCTTGCTGCGCAAAAAAAATAAAACGGCCGCAGTGTTCGGCGCCGATTTGTTCAGCCTGTTTCTGGCTGGTGAGCTGGCAAAAAAGATGTACCCGGTGACGATGTTCTGCACAGAAAAAGACTATGCAGAACTTCTGGCTGCCTGCGCAGATGGCCTGCCAAAAGCGGTACAAGAGGCGGCAGCAGAGGATCTGAAAAGACTCGATATTCAATTTTGCTGGAACACAGACCCTTTATCCGCATATGCCGAAGCGGCAAAACGATATGACCTGTGCTGCGCCTCCTATGCTCTTGCTGACCGGATGTACCCCGGTCTGGCGGTTGAAGACAGCATCATGGTATGCAGGGAGCAAAACCTGATCACCGGCAAAACAGAGGGTATACTGGGCGCTGCTTTTGCGGCCAAAAAGGCGGCTCTTTCTGCTGACCGCCTGGCCCAGAACCTGGATCCTTCCAATACCCGTGGAGAGGAGGGCAGCGTGGAGACACGGCTCTTCACCAACACGGAAGGAATGCCCCACTCCCTGCGCATTCCTGTTACGGACAAAGAATCTGCGATGGCAGAGGCCGGGCGCTGCATCCAGTGCAGCTGCGAGGAATGCATAAAGGGCTGTGCCTATTTACAGCATTACCAAAAATTTCCCCGGATCCTGACCAGGGAGATCTACAACAACGTATCCATCATCATGGGCGATCACATGATGAATAAGCCTATCAATGCCTGCAGCCTTTGCGGACAATGCAGCGTGCTCTGCCCCAATGGCTATAACATGGCAGAGATCTGCCATCTGGCCCGGCAAAACATGGTGTATACCGGTAAAATGTCCCTGGCTCCCCATGAATTTGCCCTGATGGATATGCTTTTTTCCAATGAAGACGCCTTTCTGTGCCGCCCCCAGCCGGGATGTAAAAACTGCAAATATGTGTTCTTCCCCGGCTGCCAGGCCACAGCCATTGCACCGGCCACCGTGCGGGCAGCCTACCTGGATCTGTGCAGCCGCCTGGAGGGCGGTGTGGCGCTGATGCTGGGCTGCTGTGGAGCAATCTGCAACTGGGCAGGAAGAGAAGAAATGTTCAATAACACCATAAACGTACTGAGCAGCCACTTGGATGAACTGGGGAGACCGGAAATCATCGTCGGCTGTCCCAGCTGCCGAAAGACGCTTTCTGCACTGAAAGAGCCCAAAATTCTGGGGATCTGGGAGATCCTGGAGAGGATCGGCCTTCCGGAGCAGGCAAAATACAGCCCCAAAAGCCTTGCTCTCCACGATTCCTGCGGTGCGCGGGGGGACCATGCCACCCAGGCCTCGATCCGACGCATTGCCGCCAGCCTGGGCTGCACGCTGGCAGATACGGAATATACAGGTGATAAATCTCCCTGCTGCGGCTACGGCGGCCTGACCCAATTCACCGAAAGGGAAGTTGCCAAAAAAATGACCGAAAAATGCCTGGAACGCTCTCCCCTGCCCTATCTTACCTATTGTATGGCTTGCCGGGACCGCTTCACAAGAGAGGGCCGGGAATCCATGCATCTGCTGGAGCTCATCTACGGCGTCCCAGCCGAGCAGCATCCGGATATCAGTGCCAAGCGCTATAACCGCCTGTCTTTAAAAAACGAATTGCTGAAAGAACTATGGGAAGAGGAGGTGGAAACCGTGGATCCGGGCTTCAGTATTACCTATACTGCGGAAGCAGAAAAACTGATGGACGAGCGAATGATCCTGAAAAGCGATGTGTTCCAGGTGCTGCAAAGCCTGCGGGAAAGTGGAGAAGCCATTCTGGATGGCGAAACAAATCTCCGCATGACCAGAGCAAGGCTTGGCAATGTCACCTTCTGGGTCAAATACAGCGAAACCGAATCCGGCTATCTGGTGCACAGAGCCTACAGCCACCGCATGATGATCCAAAAACGATAGGCCTGCCCCTGCTCGTTTCCCTGCCGAAAACAGAAGAGAAGGACCAGAACAAAGAAAGACGGGAAAAGAAGCAGGCAGCTCCACCAGGGGCAGCAGAGCATTCAGGAGGGACGAAACATGGAAAAGGAAAAGAACTATTACACCATAGACCCGGAAGGGAAACTGAGCTGCCTGAAGTGCGGCATTCCCCTTCAGAAAGGCAAGGCAAAATTCATGTACCTGGATAACGGCTTCCCGGTGGAGCTGCCTGTATGCCCCCAATGCGGCTTCGTCTATGTTCCAGAAGAGCTGGCACTGGGCAAGGTGCTTGCCGTGGAAAAAGCCCTGGAGGATAAATGATACCCCGGCACCTGGGTGGAGAAGTACGCAACCACTCATAGAACTATCCTTTCTGGAAAAGGGCAGCAAATGGCTGGATATGGGTGCCAGGGATGGAAGCAGCGGCCGCCTGCTGAGCAGCCTGGGCTACAGCACGGAAGGCATTGATCTGGAACCACAAGGCAGAGATGTGCTCCCCGGAGACTATCTCACTCCCCTTGGCCGAACAGCTTTTTTGCGGGGATACTCTCCCAGTCAGCTTTTATGTGAGCAATGATGGCCCGCAGCACTGCAGGAAGCGGCCCGCTTGCTGAAAAGCTGATTTTCTCCGATGCAATGGAGAATGTGGTGCAGCTTCCGGATCAATACCGCAAGGCAGGCTTTTCTATACGGTACCTGAAGGATCTTAGCGAAGAACGGAGGGAATACTGCCTGGAAGCCCTGTGGAAGCAGTATGATATTCCTTTGCTCCAGGGAAAAAGTTAGCTATGTTCTTTTCATCTGTGGAAAAATAGATACTTTCAGCATAATTGAAAATCGAAAGGATGTGGACCATGGATCTGGACGAAAGAATCATGGAGTTGAGCAGCTATGGTTATGCCTGCGGGCAGATCCTGATGCTCCTGCTGCTGGAAACAACGGGAGAAGAAAACCCTGCCCTGGTTCGCTGCATGCAGGGAGTAAGCGGCGGTATCGGTGGCAGCGGAGATCTCTGCGGCTGCATGCCGGCCGGCTGCTGCCTGATTTCCTATTTTACCGGCAAAGCCGGGGATAGTGCGCTTGAAAGCTCCCACCACAAAGAAGCCATAGGTGAATTCACCCAGTGGTTCACAGAGGAAACAAAAACGGAATATGGCGGCATTGATTGCCGGGAGATCGTGGGAGGAGACCCAGCAAAAAAATTGCAGTTCTGCCCCGCTATCATCGCCGCGACATATGAAAAATGTATGGAAATTCTGGAAAACAGGGGTTTGCTTTAAAGGAGACGGAAAGGGAGACTTGCGGCTCGCCGCCTCCCTTCCTGCCGACAGACGATCAAGGAGGGATTCTTATGAATCCCTCCTTTTTGCGTGAAAGCTATGCGTTGGCAGCAGCACCGGCAGAGAAAATGAGCCACTGGAATAGCACACAAAATGCCTGCTCCCTTTGCTCTGCATACCCAGGCAAGGAGCAACGACCGCTCTCAGCAGGGCGAAAAATCTTCACCAGGCATCCCTTTCCCTGATTTATCCAGGAGCAGAGCTGGGATCAAGGCCGCAGGATCATCCAGATTCGGCGGCCTTTTTTGAGTGGAAAAGCCGCTTGCAACTCTGCCCCGGCTTCCGTGTGCCCCCCCTCTCGAAGAGCAGGGCTGCTCTTTTCCGTGCAGTGAAAAATATACACAAGCAGAGCAACGCAGACAGCGCAGAACACCACGCGAGCGGAACAGCTAGTCAGCCCCGGGTCGGATCGCTGAATTAACAGAAGGGAAAGGCAACAGCACAACGATCAGAGCAGGCAGTATCCTGCTTCCCGGCCGGGCTGATTTCCGTATGTGTATGCCCACTTCAAAACGCGGCGAATGCTGCTAATTCAACTATTCCTTATTATTTTGGAGGCACAATCTCGGTGGGGGGCAATGATCCCGGGCTCTTTCTGCGATCTTCCTGGCAGCCCTCTGCTTCAAAATCAGGGGTAAACAGTGACTTTCTACAAAGAGCCATCTGCACAGAAAAGCCAAAGCGGCAGGATCGAAGAAACATACTGAAACAGCTGATATGCAAAAAAATAAAACTACTTTATATCTATCCGTTTTATTGGACAATTTTTATGTTATACTATAAAAAAAGGGGGGGGATATAAAAATGCTTGCCCATATTCGAGAAGATGGAGAAGAACAAAATCTAAACTCTCACCTGCAGGGAACTGCGGAACTGGCCAGGAGCTTTGCCGCAGCATTTGGTGCTGGGGATTGGGGTTATGCGGCCGGTCTGCTGCATGATATCGGCAAAAGCAGCGCCGAGTTTCAGCAGCGCATCTGCGGAGGAACGCAGCGGGTAGATCATTCTACGCCGGGAGCAAAGGCTGCCTATGACATGAAACTTATGCCCCTGGCTTATGCCATCGCCGGGCACCATGGGGGCCTGCCGGATGGGGGAAACTCCAAACTCTCTCAAGCAGAGGAAAGCAGCCTGGCCGGGCGGCTGAAGCGAAAAGAGCTGCCAGAGCTGGGAATGCCCCTGCCACCGCTTCCGAAGCTGCAGAATCCCTTTCAGCCCAGAAACAATGCAGAAGTCAGCTTTCTCACCCGTATGCTCTATTCCTGTCTGGTGGATGCAGATTTTCTGGATACGGAGCACTTCATGCAGGCCGGGCAGGTGGAGCGGGGCGGCTATGAAAATCTGCAGCAGCTTTATGAGAAGCTCTGCAGGCACATCGAAAAATGGGGCAAGCCCCAAAACGAGCTGAACCAAAAACGCAGCGAGATCCTTAACCGGGCCCTTTCGCAGGGAGAAAAACCCCGGGGACTCTATACCATGTCCGTTCCCACCGGCGGCGGGAAAACCACCGCCTCCCTGGCCTTCGCGCTGAAGCATGCACTGGAGCAGGAATTGGAGCGCATCATCTATGTGATCCCCTATACCAGCATCATCGAGCAGAACGCAAAGGTCTTTGCGGATATTCTGGGAGAGGAAAATGTGCTGCAGCATCATTCCAATGTGGATTGGGAATCCAGTGAGAAAGAAAGCGGCCTCTACCCGGCTAAGCATCAGCTCGCCACAGAAAACTGGGATGCACCGCTCATCGTCACCACTGCAGTGCAATTCTTCGAATCCCTTTATGCAGCCAAACCTTCCCGATGCCGAAAGCTGCACAACATCGCAAACAGCGTCATCATTTTCGATGAAGCCCAAACCCTGCCGCCGGACTATTTGCGGCCCTGCCTCTTTGCCATGGCAGAGCTGCTACGGCATTATCGGGCCAGCATCCTGCTGTGCACAGCCACCCAGCCCGCGCTGGAAGGTTTTTTCCGGGAATATGCCCCGGAATACGATCTCGAAGAAATTTGCCCTGGTGCAGACGGGGAATGCTTCCGCCGCTGCAGCCTCCACCGCTGGCCGGAGCGAGAGGATAAGGATGCCACCAGCCGGGCCTGCACAGCAGAAGAGCTGGCGGAAGCCCTGCATGCCGAGGAGCAGGCGCTCTGCATTCTCAATACCAAGGCTGCAGCCCAAAAAGTTTTTTCCCTCTGTCGGCAGCCGGGAAGCTATCATCTCTCCACCCTGATGACAGCCGAAAACCGCAGCCGGGTGCTAAAAGAGATTCGACAGCGGCTGAACGAGGGAAAAAGCTGCAGAGTTGTCTCCACCAGCCTGCTGGAAGCCGGGGTGGATGTGGATTTTCCCCGGGTTTACCGGGAAGAGGCGGGTCTGGATTCCATCCTGCAGGCAGCAGGCCGCTGCAACCGGGAAGGAAAGCGCCCCCCGGAGGAAAGCCTGGTCTATATTTTCCGCCTGGAAGGATCAAAGGCCATGCAATTCGGGCAACAGATCAGTATGCTGCGGGAAATCGAACCGCATTTCCCGGATCTGAGTAGCAACGAAGCGATCCACGCCTATTTCGAAGCCCTGTTCTCCCTGAAAGGAGATCAGCTGGATAAAAAAGAGATTATGAAAGCCTTTGAAAAAGGGATCAAGGGCTGCGCTTTCCCCTTCCGGCAGGTGGCAGCGAAAATTCACCTGGTGGAGGATTCCGGGATACCCCTGCTGATCCCCTGCAAAGAGAACGAAGAGGATCTGCAGCTGCTCCGGGAAGGTCACTGCAGCAGGGGCCTTTTGCGCAGGCTGGGAAAGCATACGGTGAATGTATACCCCTGGCAGCTATCCGCACTGCAGAAAAGGGGCGCAGCACAAAGGCTCAGCGATGAGCTGGACTTTTACCTGCTGTTGGATAAGAAGCTTTATCAAGAAGACATCGGTCTGTTTCTGGAAATCCCCCATGGGGATGCCTGGTTTGTAGAATAAACACAAAAGAAAGGAGCTGAGACTATGGCTGTTCAAGTGGAGGTCTGGGGGAAATATGCGCTTTTCTCCCGGCCGGAGATGAAAACGGAGCGGGTCTCCTATGATGTGATGACCCCCTCCGCAGCCCGGGGCATTCTGGATGCGATCTATTATCATCCGGGCTTGTTCTGGCGCATTGACAAAATCCGCGTCTGCAATCCCATTCGCTTCAGCAACATCCGCCGCAACGAGGTGGAATTAAAGATGTCAGCAGACAAGGTAAAAAAAGCCATCGGCAAGGATCTAAGTGAATTATACATCGCCGCCCCCCAAAATATCGTGCAGAGGGCAGCGATGGTGCTGACAGATGTGCGCTACATCATCGAGGCCCACTTTGAGATGACGAACAAGGCCAATGCCACGGACAACGAAGGGAAATTTCTGGATATTATGCGGCGGCGTCTGGAAAAGGGGCAGTGCTTCCACCAGCCTTATTTCGGGACCCGGGAATTCCCGCTTCGATTCCGCCCCTGGGACGGGAACTGGTCCGTGCCGGAGGAGCTGGCGGGAGAGCGAGACCTGGGTTGGATGCTGTATGACATGGATTATTCCGATCCGCAGGATATCCGGCCCATGTTCTTCCGGGCCAGAATGCAGGATGGCCTCATTGACCTGCGGGATTGCGAGGTGAAAAGATGATCTTACAGGCATTGGTGGAGTACTACGAAGCACTGGCAGAAAAGGGAGAGATGGTTCGCCCCGGCTACAGCCTGGCGAAAATTTCCTTTGCGCTCAGCATCGATGAGGATGGAAGCCTGCTGGATGTGATCGACCTGCGGGAGGAAGCGGAGCAGGGAAAGGGCAAAAAGAAAGCCCTGATTCCACGGCAGATGCAGGTACCGGAGCAAAAGAAACGTTCCTCTGGCATTGCCCCAAACCTGCTATGTGACAATTCCACATATTTTTTGGGGATGGATGCAAAAGGGAAAGAAGAACGAAGCCAAAAGTGTTTCGAAGCCGCAAAGGAGCTGCACATCCGGACCTTCGGCAGCTCGGAGACAGCAGCAGCCCGGGCCCTCTGCGCCTTTTTCCGGAATTGGGATCCGGCCACGGCAGAGCAGAACCCGGCTCTGCAGGAATACAAAGATGAGATCCTCGCAGGGGGAAACCTGATCTTCCGCTTTCGGGGCCGCTGGCTGCAGGATGCGCCGGAGCTTCGGAAGCTGTGGCTAAACAAGGAGAAAGCAGATGAAGAGGAAATACAGATGTGCTGTCTGGTCACAGGGGAATACGGCCCGGTGGCCAAGCTGCACCCAGCCTTCAAGGGTGTCAGAGGCGCGCAGCCTGGGGCATCTTTGGTGAGCTTCAACGCACCAGCTTTTGAATCCTTCAGACGGGAAAAGGGCTACAATGCACCTGTCAGCCATTATGCAGCCTTCGCCTATGGCGCTGCTCTGAATCATCTGCTGGCAGATTATGAGCATGTGAAGCAGCTGGGGGATACGACCCTGGTCTGCTGGGCGAAAAGCGGAGAAAAGGCATATCAGGATCTATTCATGATGGGCATGGACAGCCTTGATGAAGATTTGGAGCAGAATCTGCACTTCGCCATGAGCGCCCTGGCAAAGGGAAAATCCGCCCCCTGGGAGGATGTGGAGCTGCAGCCTGATGAGCATTTCTATATTCTTGGGCTTTCCCCGAATGCAGGGAGGATTTCGGTTCGCTTTTTCCTTCGCGACAGCTTTGGCAGCTTCATGCAAAACATCCAAAGCCATGAGGAACGGCTGGAAATCGACAAATATAAGGAAGAGCGAGCCAAGCTTTCTCCCTGGCGGATATTACAGGAAACTGTAAACCCGAAGGCCAAGGACAAAAAGCCTCTTCCCCAGCTGGCCGGGGACTATCTCCGATCGATTTTGCTGGGCAGCCCCTACCCAAACACATTATATATAAACATCCTGCTGCGGATTCAGGCAGAGCGAAAAATCAATTACAGAAAGGCTGCTGTTATCAAGGCCTTTCTGATCAAGAATTACAGGGAGGAAATCAGCGTGAAACTGGATAGAGAGTGCAGGCACATTGCCTACGTTTTGGGAAGATTGTTTTCCGTTCTGGAGGAAATTCAGAAAGCAGCAAACCCGGACATCAACACGACCATTCGGGATAAATATTTCACATCAGCGGGCTCCACACCCAGCAGGGTCTTCCCTACTCTGCTGGATCTGGCAAACAAACACCTGAGGAAACTGAAGGGGGAGACGGAAAAGCATATCTACCTGGAAAAACGACTGGGTGAGATCATGAACCTGCTGGAAGAGGATTTCCCGGATATTCTCTCTTTGAAAGATAAGGGCATCTTCCAGATCGGCTATTATCACCAGAAACAGTCGCGCTACAGCAAAAAGGAGGATAAATAATCATGACCGAGATCATCAAAAATCGCTATGAATTCATCGTTCTCTTTGAAGTGAAAAACGGCAACCCCAATGGGGACCCGGACGCAGGCAATATGCCCAGAATCGATCCGGAAACCGGTCTGGGCCTGGTAACAGATGTCTGCCTGAAACGGAAGATCCGCAATTATGTGGAATCGGTCAAAGAAGATTGCAGCGGATACCGCATTTATATTAAGGATGGGGTTCCGCTGAATCATTCGGACGCAGAGGCCTGTGCCGCTGCAGACGTAGGCACAGATGAAAAAGAGCTGAAAGCGAAAAAGAGGGACGATCCGGAGCTGTATATGAAGCTGCGGGACTACATGTGCCGGAATTTCTTCGATATCCGTACCTTTGGTGCTGTGATGACCACCTTTACGAAGGGCGCACTGAATTGCGGGCAGGTTCGGGGACCGGTGCAGCTGGGCTTTGCGCAATCCATCGACCCTGTCCTTCCCCAGGGAATCACCATGACCCGCATGGCCATCACGAAAGAAGCGGATGCCGAGAAAAAGAATACGGAGTTCGCCCACAAGTTTATCATCCCCTACGGCCTCTACCGCTGCGAGGGCTATATCTCCGCAAACCTGGCAAGAAAGGTCACCGGCTTTTCCGAAGCAGATCTGGAGCTGCTCTGGGACGCCATCATCAATATGTTTGAGCATGACCACTCCGCAGCGCGGGGCAATATGGCAGTGCGGAAGCTGATCGTCTTTAAGCATGATTCCGAGCTGGGCTGCGCACCGGCCTACAAGCTATTCGAAGCCGTGAAGGTGCAGCGGAAGGACGGCGTGGAGCTGGCCCGCTGCTTCCAGGATTATGAGATCCAAATTGACGAGAAGGCCATTCCCGCAGGCGTGGAATGCCTGCAGCTGGTATGATCGATGATCTGCTGGCCATCTCCGGGCTGCAGCACTATTCCTATTGTCCGCGGCAATGGGCGCTGATCCACATCGAGGAGCAGTGGGCAGAAAGCTTTTTCACCGCGGATGGACAGGCCTTTCACAAAAAAAGCCACGACAGCTCTGCCCGGGAGCGCCGGGGGGATCTGCTGATCGTCCGAGGGCTGCCTGTGGTTTCTCAAAAGCTGGGGGTGACAGGGGTCTGTGATGTGGTGGAATTCCACCGCTCCCCGGATGGGATCAGCATCTTTGGGGAAGAGGGATTGTGGCTCCCCTACCCTGTGGAATACAAACGGGGCAGCCCAAAGGAACACAATGCGGATGCGCTGCAGCTTTGCTGCCAAGCCATGTGCCTGGAAGAGCAGCTGCTCTGCCGGATCGAAGAAGGAAGCCTGTTTTACGGGGAACCCCGACGCAGGCAAAAAATATGCCTGGACGAGGCCTTGCGGGCTGAAGTACGGGAGGCCCTGCTGGAGATGCAGCAGCTCTACCAGCGGGGCCATACGCCCCGGGCAAAGGCATCCAAACGTTGCAGCGCCTGCTCTTTAAAGGAGCTTTGCCTGCCAAAGCTGCCGAAGCAAAGCAGCGTCAAAGATTATCTGTTATCCGGATTGGGGGATCTGTAATGCGAAAATTACTAAACACCCTGTTTGTTACAAACCCCGAGTCCTATCTGGCTTTAGAAGGAGAAAGTGTGGTCATCTGGCAGGAGCAGGAAAAGCTGGGGCAATTCCCCTTGCTGATCCTGGAGGGCATCCACAGCTTCTCCTACAAAGGAGCCAGCCCGGCTTTGATGGGCGCCTGCGGGGAAAGAGGGATCCAGCTCAGCTTTCTTTCGCCAAAGGGGCAATTTCTGGCCAGAAGCTGCGGCAAAAACCGGGGCAATGTTTTGCTGCGGAAGCAGCAGTATCGAATTTCTGATGACCCGGCCGCTAGCTGCCTGATCGCACGCAACTTTATCTTTGGGAAAATACACAATTGCCGCTGGAGCCTGGATCGGAGCATACGCGACCATGGAATGCGGGTAAATGCGGAGGAGCTTCAGAGCGCGAAGGGAATTCTGGCAGGATATTTGCCCCTCTGTCTGGAATGCGAAAACCTGGAGGAGCTGCGTGGTCTGGAGGGCTCCGCAGCTATGGTTTATTTCGCCCATCTGGATGAGTTGATCCTCAACCAAAAGGAAGATTTTTTCTTTCACAAGAGAAGCCGCCGCCCGCCCCTGGATCGGGTAAACGCCATGCTCTCTTTTGCCTACTCTCTGCTGGCCGGGGATTGCGCCTCCGCGCTGGAAAGTGTGGGGCTTGATTCCTATGTAGGTTTTTTGCACAGGGACAGACCCGGGCGGCAATCTCTGGCTTTGGACTTAATGGAAGAGCTGCGCTGCATCATGGCGGACCGATTCGTTATCACCCTGATCAACAACCGTGTTTTGCGGGCAGAGCATTTTGAAACCCGGGAAAACGGCGCGACATTGCTGAGGGATGATGCCAGAAAGAAATTTCTCTCCGCCTGGCAGGAAAGGAAAAAAGAAGTCATAACCCATCCATACCTGAAAGAAAAAATCCCCTGGGGGCTGGTTCCCTATGTTCAGGCTCTGCTTCTGGCCAGGCATCTGCGGGGGGATCTGGACGGGTACCCGACATTTTTGTGGAAATAGCTATGCTGATTTTGGTTACTTATGATGTGAATACGGAAGATACCGAAGGGCGCAAACGGCTGCGCCAAGTGGCAAAGGCCTGCTGCAATTATGGACAGCGCGTGCAAAATTCCGTATTCGAATGCGTTGTTGATGCGGCCCAGGGAAAGCAGCTGGAAGCAAAGCTGCTCAGCCTAATCGATACAGAAAGGGACAGCTTACGTTTTTATTACCTGGGCAATCATTATGAGAACAGGGTTCGGCACTTTGGAGTGAAGGACGCATATGCGGCGGAAGGGCTTTTGCTGCTTTGATCGTGCGAACCTAAAGCAGACAGAAAAGCAGCCAGGACTTCGCACAGAATTTTGATTTACTCTGGTATTCGGGCCAAACTTATGTTAAACTATCAGTAGTTAAATTTTACTCTTCGTGGTAAAATTTGATAATTTCGCGGTAATGCCTTGCTTTTTTGTAAGGCAATATTGCTGTCGCACCCCGCATGGGGTGCGTGGATTGAAATCGTCACAATGCACTCCACATCATCAACAAAAACAGTCG
>JAUMYD010000032.1 GCA_030528765.1 Bacillota bacterium | reverse complement strand
CGGCTGTTCTTTCTTCTTCTGCGGCGGATAAAGAGGAGCAGTAGCGCTGCGATCAGGCCGATCACGATCAGGCTGGGCAAGATGCGCACGATAAAAATGAAGACAGATGCAATACCATCCAGCAGGCCGTTGACTCCCCGCAGAAAACCGCTTTTCACATTTTCAAGGAAGCCTTCCCAGCCGGTGGGCTCCACAGTCTTGGTATAATTATTGGGGGTATAAAGGTTGATATCGATCAGGGAGAGGCTGGTAAGCTGATCATAATAACGCAGGTTTCCTTCCATGGCTTCGATCTCCGCGATCACACGGGTCATTTCGCTTTCCAGGGCGATCAGATCTTCGATGCTTTCTGCCTTTTCATAGAGAGCCAGAAGCCGCTCTTCCTGTGCCCGATACTGCTCCAGCCTGGTCTGGGTATCATAATATTCGCTGGTAACATCATTGCTGGAGAAGCTGTTCTCTTCTATGCTGCCCAGCTCAGCGATACGATCCACAACTTCATCGGCCCGCATGGCATCCACTCGGATGGAAAGCCAGCCGTGGCGAACAACACTGCCTTCATAATCGGAGGTATTCCCGCTGACCACATAGCCGCCGTATTCCGAAGCCAGATCACTGATCTGCGCATAGGCACTGTCAAAATCTTCCACCTGCAGGGAAAGATTATAGTTCTTGATGATCTTCCGTTCAATGGGGGAGCTCTCCGGGGAAGAGCGTTTCAGCATGCCCGCATTCAAGGATGGGGCTTCTGCTGCTACCTCCTCTGTTTCAGCGAATTCTGCTGCCATATTGTCATAGAGTGGCTCTGAAGCACCTATGGCGTAGGCAGATCCATCCGCAATGATGTACTCCTCTTCCGGGAAGGCTACATCGGCAGTTTGCATATCTCTAGCCTTCTCCATGGGGGCAGAAGCACCCATGGAGAAAATGCCAAGTGCGTTGCTGGCCAGGCCGATCAGGCCAAGGCAAAGAACCAGGCAGGCGCAGGCCGCCAAAGTCCGCAGCCAGGGTTTTGCTTTTCCGGCTTTCTTTTTGCATTGTGTCTCCTCCTGCAGGGCAGCCTGCAGGCGCAGATTAAAATCAAAGGGCAGCTCTTCCTCCCCCACAGAGGAAAAGGCTGCTTTAAATTTTCTGAGAGATTCCAGTTCCCGGCGGCACTCCCCACAGGCCGTCAAATGTTTTTCGATACTTGAGGCAATCTCTTCTGGTGCCTCATTATCGATATACTCGCTAAAATATCGGCGAATATCCTCGCATTTCATAATATTTCCCCCTTGCTAACTTACTGACTGTTTATGAGACGGGCCAGGTATGGGTTATGTTCCGTATCTGCCATTGCCCGCTCCCGCATGGAAGCCCGGGCTCTGTTCAGCCGGGATTTCACAGTGCCCACGGAAATATTCACCGCCGCAGCGATCTCCTGATAGCTGAGGCCGGAAACCTCCCGCAGCACCATTACGATCCTGTATTTCGGCGTCAGCCCCTGGATCAGTGCCAGAAGGTAATCCGCACATTCCTTGTCCTCATAGAGCTTCTCCGGCATAGCGGAATAATCCGCTACCTCGAATTCTGTTTGCTCCGATTCCTCTCCAAAATCCGTGAATAAGTGCTCATGCTGACGATAGGAGCTTCGCAGGATGTCCCGGCAGGTGTTGACACTGATCCTGTAGACCCAGGTAGAAAAAGCAGCCTCCCCCCGGAAGCGGTCAAGATTCCGATAGATCTTCAGCAGCACCTCTTGGGCCATATCTGCTGCATCCTCCCTGCTATTTAGCATTTTCAGCCCGATGTTATAAATTCGCTTGCTGTACGGCTCCACCAGCCGCTCAAAGGCTGCAGTATCGCCGTTCTTGCTTTTCTTGATCAACAGCAGTTCTTCCCGCTGCTCGAAGGGGATCGAATTGTTGTTCTTCATTTTTTATCACCCTCCTGACGAAGGTAGGATTCCGCAGAGACAGGTCTTTGCGGTTTAACTATGGACTCTAGCAATATTCGCTCTTTCATAAAGAAGTCCTGTTCTTTTTCTTTACCATATTTTATTCAAATTTATAGACGAAGCGGCTGAGGCTTTTGTTCCCCCCGAAAAGCTTTTCCGGAAGGAAGGGGAAAGGTTTTTTCTTTTCCGGGCAAGAAAACTCTTGTCAGAAGAGAAAAAAGTTGCTATAATAATTTGCGTGCTTAAAGCCAGCCGGTGTGATGGAATTGGCAGACGTGCTTGACTCAAAATCAAGTGGGGTAACCCGTGCCGGTTCGAGTCCGGCCACCGGCACCAAAGCACAATAATCCGAACCGCTTTCTCCTTGAAGGGGAAGGGTTCGGATTATTTGTTTATCAGGTACTTTGGCTTGTGGGCAGGGGTATGGTTTTTTTTCGGGAAAAGTTTTCTGAAAAAGAAGTTTTACGGCCCTTCCCGGCGAATATATGCAGGAAGAAAGAAAAGCCGGGCCTTCCTTCCGGAAAAGCCTCAGTCGGAATCGTCCTTGGATTTTATGAAAAAGGAGCCTTTATGCAGCACATTCGCTCGTCAGATCTTCATGATTTTCAGGGGATTGGCCCCTGCTGCCTTGCGTTGGGCCATTTTGATGGCATGCACCGGGGGCATCTGGCTTTGGCGGAACGGCTTTCTGCTGCGGCGAAAGCCGCCGGCTTGGCCTCTGTTTTGCTCAGCTTGGATGATTCGCAGGGAGATCTTTTAAGCACAGAAGAGGAGAAAGCCTTTTTGCTGCGAAACAGCTCCCTGGATTTTCTGCTTTCTTGGGAAGCAGCTTCTCTTCCCCCGCTGCATGCTCGGGCTGAATGGATCCAGCGGGTGCTGCTTTCTGTTTTTGATGCCAAAGCTCTGGTTTGTGGGGAGGAACAAAGAGAGTCGCTTTCCGGCTGCGAGCTCCCTTTGCTTTGCTGCCCCATGTGTAAAGATGAGTCTGGGAAGATACTCCGCAGAGAAAGCCTGCTCTGCCTTTTGCAAGCCGGAGATTTTCCGGCTTATCGGGAGCTGGCCGGGCATGCCTATATTTTGCAGGGATCCATTGTTCACGGAGCAGAGCTGGGCCGGAAGGTGGGGCAGCCCACTGCCAATCTTTCTGTGCCGGAACGAAAAATTCAGCCTCCGCATGGAGTCTATGCCACCCTGAGCCGGATTCGTGGGGAACTCTATATGGGGTTGAGCAATATTGGCCGCCGCCCCAGTGTGGATGATTTCAGCTATAGCACTATAGAAACTTTTTTGCTGGATTTTTCTCAGGATATCTATGGGGAGCAGGAGCTTTTGGAGCTTTATTTTCGTGTGCGCGAAGTGATGAAATTTAACAGCCTGCAGGAGGTACAGCAGCAGGTGCAAAAAGATATTTTACAGGTGCGGGCGCATCTGGAAAAGATATATATTTCGCAGCTTTCCTGAGCCCCTGGCTGCTACGACAGATAAAAACCCCGCAGTTTTTCCGGAATGCCGGAATTCTCTGCGGGGTCTGCTTTTCAGATGCGTTCGTTCAGGGAAGAATGCTCTGCAGGGTCAAAGGAAGAAAGCTGCGTTTTTTCTTTTTGTGCTTGCCGCCTTCCTTGTTTTCGTCCAGCGCAGAGCAATTTCGTCAGGGTGAATCCCAGCACAGCCGCCACCAGACTAAAAAGAAGCTTGAGAAGGATCGGGCCAAAGGAGGGCTTTGCCTCGCTCAGGAAAATGCTGGCCACTGCGGCCAGCAGGGCCAGCGCCAGAGAGGGGAAAACTGTTCCTCCCCGGATCAGCCATGTCATCGCGGAGCAGCTCAGAAAGAGCAAGAGCAGGTAAAGCCCGGCAGCCCAGCCTCCAGCCTCTGCCGGATCAAAATTACCGTAAAAAGAAATCAGGGTCCAGAGGAGCAGGCTGACCAGAGTAAGCAGGCTCAGCAGCAAACAGCCGGTAAGAACCAAAGGGATGATACGATATTTTTTAAAGATTCGGGTCGGCTTTGCCATAGGATACTCCGTTCAAAATCGAGGAATTTCTACTATATCTACTTTTCTTCGGGGAAGGGATATTTCCTGCCGGTTTGCGGATACTTTCTTCTCTGCCGTGATCGGCCCTGAGATGGACAGCCTTTTGGGACTATGTTATAATTTAGAAAAATGTAAATCAGCTTTCTCCTGCAGGGGGCTGCAGGATGCTTTTTTAATAAAAAGAAAGCGTTTTCGGCAGGGGATGATGCAGGAAAAGTACCCTTCCCTGCCTGCATAAAGAAAGTGGCGGAGCTGAAAAGATCAAAGAAAAAGAAGGAAAGGGAGCGCCCAGTGGAAAAAGAAAAAAAGAAGCAAGCCCAAGCCCAGGGGGATTTGATCCGCTTGCAAAAATATATAGCAGAGCAGGGCCTTGCTTCCCGGCGGGCCGCAGAAAGCCTTATTAGCCAGGGGCTGGTGCAGGTCAATGGCCGGGTGGTCACGGAGATGGGCCTGAAGGTTGATCCGCGTAAGGATCGTGTGCAGGTCAGGGGGGAGATGCTCGGGAAAAAACAGCGTCTTCGGTATATCCTGCTGAATAAGCCGGCAGGCTATATCTGCTCCGTTCGGGATGAGCGGGGCCGACGCACGGTCATGGATCTACTCCCACAGGTTCAGGAGCGGGTCTATCCGGTCGGTCGGTTGGATTATAATACATCCGGTCTGCTTCTGCTGACCAATGATGGAGAATTGACGCAGCAGCTGCTGCATCCCTCACACGAAGTGGAGAAAACCTATCTGGCAGAGGTGGAAGGCTTCCTTCCCCGGACTGCACTGGAGAAGCTTTGCCGGGGACTACAGCTTTCCGATGGCATAACTGCCCCGGCGAAGGCTCGCATCCTTCGGCGGAAGGAGGATAGCAGCTTGGTGGAGATTTGTATCCATGAGGGGAGAAATCGGCAGGTTCGCCGCATGATGGAGGCGATCGGGCACCCGGTGCGCCATCTGAAGCGGATCGGAGAGGCCTTTCTTGATCTTCAGGGGCTTGCTGCGGGAGAGTGGCGGGAGCTGCGCCCGGATGAGGTGGAGAAGCTGAAAAAACTATAAATTAGGAGGATCCATGGCAGATAAAAGCAGAAAAGGATTGATTCAGATTTATACGGGAAATGGAAAAGGGAAAACGACAGCTGCTTTTGGTCTGGCGCTGCGTGCTTCTGGCAGTGGCCTGCGTACTGCTATTGTGCAGTTTATGAAAAAGGGGGAATGGTATAGTGAGATCGTGGCCATTGCCCATTTGCCGCTGGTGGAAATATTTTCCTATGGTGGCAGTAAATTCCTGAAAAAGGGAACGCCGCCTGATGAAGAAAACCTGCAGCTGGCCCGGGATGCCGTAGCAAAGGCACGGGAGCTGATGACAGCGGGGGAGGTCGATATACTCATCCTGGATGAGCTGAACAATGCGGTCTTTTTTGATCTGCTTACAGAGGAAGAAGCTCTTTGTCTTTTCCGGGAAAAACCGGCCCATATGGAGTTGGTGGTCACTGGCAGAAATGCCACGGAGGCAATGATGGAAGCTGCTGACTTGGTGACGGAAATGCGAGAGATCAAGCATCCCTATCAAAAGGGGATTCAGGGGAGAAAGGGCATAGAATTCTGATGGAAAAGCTGATCGTTATCGGTGGAGGCCCGGCCGGGATCATGGCGGCGCTTACTGCTGCCGGGCAGGGTTACCCTGTGGAATTGTGGGAAAGAAATAAACAGCTGGGGCGGAAGCTTTCCATCACGGGGAAAGGACGCTGCAATATCACCAATGATTGCACGGATCTGGATGAGCTGGTGAAGAATATTCCGGGAAACGGCGCGTTTCTTTATGGGGCACTGAGCCGTTTTACTCCCCGGGACGTGATGGATTTTTTTGAGGGGCTTTCCGTCCCATTGAAGACAGAGCGGGGACGGCGGGTTTTTCCTTGTAGCGACAGAGCCTGGGATGTGGTGGATGCTCTCAGCCGCCGGCTGGAAGACAGTGGCGTGCGTGTTTTTTACGGCTGCCGTGCAAAGCATTTGTTTCTGCAGGAGGGCGCTGTCCGCGGTGTATACGATTTCAGCGGCGCGCTGCACCCGGCTTCTGCTGTGGTGCTTGCCACCGGCGGGATGAGCTACCCGCAGACCGGCTCCAGCGGCGATGGCTATGGGCTGGCGGAGGAGGCTGGGCATTCGATCCGGAGGCCGAGACCATCTTTGGTTCCACTGGAAACGAAGGAGAGCTGGCCTGCCCAGCTTAGCGGTCTTTCACTGCGAAATGTTGAGATGAGCCTTTGGCGGGGGGAGAGTGTTTTGCGCCGGGATTTTGGGGAGATGCTTTTTACGCATTTCGGTGTTTCCGGCCCCCTGGTTTTGAGCATTTCTCAAACGGTATGCAGCCCGGAATATGCAGGGGAAGAGCTGCGGCTCAGCATTGATCTGAAGCCGGCGCTGAACAGAGAGCAGCTGGATGCTCGTCTGCAGCGTGATTTCGCTGCCCTTTCCCGAAAGCAGTATCAGAATAGCCTGAATCAGCTGCTGCCCGGCTCGCTGATTCCGGTTTTCGTTGCACTTTCCGGCATTCCCGGAGAGAAGCCGGTGAATCAGCTGAGCAGAGAAGAAAGACAAGCGATCCTTTCCCTGCTGAAAGCCCTGCCTTTGCAGATTAAGGGTCCCCGACCCCTGGCAGAGGCTATTGTTACTGCGGGAGGTGTCAATGTGAAAGAGGTGAATCCCAAAAGTATGGCTTCCAGATTGGTGAAAGGCTTGTATTTTGCCGGGGAAGTTTTGGATGTGGATGGCTATACCGGCGGTTATAATTTGCAGGCGGCCTGGTCTACCGGCTATGTTGCCGGGATTTCTGTGGCCTGGGGCCTGTAGGCATATGTGTATCCTATGCGCGTTTTGAAATAATTCCCCGGAAAGAGATGTTTTAAAAAAAAATGCTTGACTTTCGGGGTTTATAGAGTTATAATTTAGAAGCTGTCAGAAACAATGGGCTCTGGCAAGCGGTTCGAATGACGCGGGTGATTAGCTCAGTTGGGAGAGCGCCTGCCTTACAAGCAGGATGTCGGCAGTTCGAGCCTGTCATCGCCCACCATATGGCGCAGTAGCTCAGTCGGTTAGAGTGCCAGCCTGTCACGCTGGATGTCGAGGGTTCGAGTCCCTTCTGCGTCGCCATTTGCCTCGGTAGCTCAGTTGGTAGAGCAGGGGACTGAAAATCCCCGTGTCGGTGGTTCGACTCCGCCCCGAGGCACCATATGCGGGTATAACTCAGTGGTAGAGTGTCACCTTGCCAAGGTGAAAGTCGAGGGTTCGAATCCCTTTGCCCGCTCCATCAAAGGGCTACGAAAAGGATATAGCCACAGAAAAAACCTGATTTTATCAGGTTTTTTCTGTTTTTCTAGGCAAAATTTCGCTTATTGGCTTGGACGTACAAAAAATATATTTTTATCATAGAGGACTTGAGCTCTTATGAAATTGCTACTGCTTTGAAAACCTTGCTTCAAGGAATGACTGGCGGTATAATTTAACAAGAGGTGATTATTTGAAAAAGAAGATTTTAAATATATCAATTATTGGTGCTTTGTTCCTGCTCGTTCTTCTTACCGCTGTTTTTATTTTGCTTTGGAACGGCATAATTCTTTTAAACGGTTTTTCTGCCGAAAGGTATGATATAAAAGGAATCGATGTTTCATCGTATCAAGGAGAAATTGATTGGGAAGTACTTTCCTCGCAAAATATATCCTTTGTGTTCATTAAAGCCACAGAAGGAAGTTCATTTGTAGATAAAAACTTTAATTTCAATTTTTCGGAGGCGCAAAAAACCTCGCTTGCTGTGGGAGCTTATCATTTTTTTAGCTATGACAGCAGCGGACAAACGCAGGCAGAAAATTTCATAAATACGGTTACTCCCTTTGAAGGTATGTTGCCACCGGTCATAGACTTGGAATTTTACGGCGATAAAGAAAAAACCCCCCCGGATAGGGAATCGGTGGAACTCCAGTTAAAAGCAATGCTTGCCATTTTGGAAGCGCATTACGGTCAAAAGCCCATTATCTATGCCACCGAAAAATCCTATGAATTGTATTTGTCAAACGATTATAATGAATATGATATTTGGATAAGAAACGTGGTTGTAAAACCGGAATTAACGGATAACCGAGTATGGGTATTTTGGCAGTATACGAATCGCGGCAAGCTGGATGGATATAATGGTAAAGAGAAATATATTGATTTGAATGTTTTTAACGGTAGTGCTGAGGAATTCATCTCTTATTTGCAAAACAGAACTTATAAGAATCTTGTTGACGAGGCTTCAAACCCCTAACAAACATCACTAAATGTAGCCCATTGCCAGAAAACAAGCTTCTTTAAGGAGCTTGTTTTTTTCTTCACCTGTGCTATAATTGAAGCAACTGAAGGTGGGGTGCCAATGAAGCAGCATCATAAAAAAATAATTGAAACCATCTGCATTACCTTGCTTTTGCTTTTGTACTGGCTTTTTTTTCTGGGCTTTTTGATTGCAATTCTAAGGGGCTTCTGGAAGCTTGTTCCGGGCCTGATTTTGGTGCTGCTGAGCGTAAACCTGCTTCGGTTTTCCCATGAACGAATAAAAGAGATAAGGAGTGGTGAGTAAGATGATTTTGGTCAATACTGATTATATCACCGGGAAGGAATTTGAAATGCTTGGTCTGGTGCAGGGAAGCACTGTCCAGAGCAAAAATATTGTCAAAGATTTTTCCCAGGGAATGAAAACTTTGGTTGGTGGAGAGCTGAAGGCTTACAACGAGATGATGAAAGAGGCCCGGGTCGTGGCTACCAAGCGTATGGAGCTTGAGGCCGAGGCTCTGGGCGCGGATGCGGTGATAAATATCCGCTATGCTTCTTCTGCGATTATGCAGGGTGCAGCCGAAGTGATCGCCTATGGGACGGCTGTAAAATTTGTTTAAAATGTGGCTGGGCTGCTGTTCTGTGCTCTTGGCAGTCCAGCTTATTTTTATGAAGCCTTGAAAAAAGTTTCAAATCTCAGCGTATTACTTATTGACTTTTTTCTTCCCGTAAGTTATACTAAAGGAGTTGCTGGAAGCGAAAAGGTTCCGAACGTTGCGGGTGATTAGCTCAGTTGGGAGAGCGCCTGCCTTACAAGCAGGATGTCGGCAGTTCGAGCCTGTCATCGCCCACCATATGGCGCAGTAGCTCAGTCGGTTAGAGTGCCAGCCTGTCACGCTGGATGTCGAGGGTTCGAGTCCCTTCTGCGTCGCCATTTTGCGGGTATAACTCAGTGGTAGAGTGTCACCTTGCCAAGGTGAAAGTCGAGGGTTCGAATCCCTTTGCCCGCTCCAAAAAAGCACTTGCTCATGCAAGTGCTTTTTCTTTTGCCGAAGGCTGCCAGTCCGAAGAGCCTCCCCGGCAAACAACAAAGCCTGCGTCCCTGTGGAGCGCAGGCTCGTTTCTATTTTAGCGGCGATATGGGAGGCTCGTTTTACTTCGCTTCCACACCGAATTCTTTCAGAATGTCATCCAGATGCCGGCCACTGACCTTATCCGTGAAGCCTTCCTCCTCCAGGCGGCTGGTCTGCACCGTGACGGTCTTCCCATCCTCATAGCGGAAAACGCCCCGGGAAAGCTCGCTTCTCTCTTCCTCCGGCAGCAGCAGGTTGCTCTGCATGTGTGCCACGCCCTCTTCATCGATGAGGACCATATAGGGCTCAACCGCCGGGAAATATCTGTCTCGGGGGGATTTTTTCAGGAAAAGAATGTAACTTTGCTCCAGCTCCGGCTCGATGTAAAAGGCTTCCTGCAGGACAGCCTCATACTCATCGAAATTATACATGCGCTCATAGGGGATGCTGATTTCAACCTCTTTCCGTTCCTCCTCTCCTTTTAATACCTGATCGATCTGGAAGCGGTAGATGCGGTTCAGGGCATATTCATCCTTCGGATCCTTTAGGGTATTCTCTGTGCGCTCGTAACTGATGTAGCGGCCCAGAAATACCAGATCAGCAGACTTGTTCATCAGTCGGATGCTGTTTCCCATGGGGTAATCCACATGAAGACTCCAGTGGATGATCTCTTCCTCTTCCGCAGCCTCCGGGCTTTCTTCTTCTGCCGCTATGTATGCCACAGGGGCTTCCACATTGCTTTCCGCAGCGGGGAGCTGGGACTCCGCAGGGGGCAGCGTGCAGCCGCTCAGGCAAAGTAGACACAACGAAGCGAGGATCAGGGTGATAAAGAATGTTTTACGGAACATTTTCGCTGCCTCCTTTAATAATATACTTCATAAACAGCATCGAAATCATAGTCGGTGGGGGTATAGACTTGAGAACGATCCCGATAAACGTTCATGATTGTTACCCATGTGAATTCATGATCCAAGCCAAATAAATGTCCCAGCTCATGGTTTGCCGCACTGCGTGCGATGGTCGATGTGGTACACATCGCTTCATTCAAAGAGCCTTCATATTCATGCCTCCATTGTGTCCGGCCCAACTCCAGTCTGGGCTTAAGTTTCCAGAGGGGCCCATCCAGCCGTAAGAGGTATCCCTTGCGTTATAATATGATCCCAGTTTCACATCACTACCTGAAGAAAAACCTACCAGACCGGAATCCTCCCAGTCTTCTATGGCAGTTCTCCAAGCGTTTTTCATGGATACATCTATTCCAGATTTCCAATAGTACTTTACATTACCTGCTTCATAATATGCATACCCTAAAAAATTATATGCTTGGGCAGGAGGGCTATAAAAGAGCAGGAAGAAAGCTGCAAAAAACAAAACGAGTCCTGCATTTGCCCATCTTTTCGTGGATCATGAAATCATAATAGTTAGCCGCTTTTTCGGTTTTAACAAGTGATCATAAAGGCTGAAACTGGCTATGTTTTGTTAAAATTCTATCCTCCTTTCTTTGATCTTAATTTTAAATCAAGTTGGTCGATTTTATTTTAATTCTTTATAATACACTTGTTTTCCTTCATGTTTTGTAAAATTTCCTTGTGTCAATTGGGCTTTTGCTCCACTCCAACAAGGAAAAACCCCCTGGAATAGCCGCTTGGCCATCCAGAGGGCAGATCCGCAGGGGGGTGAAATATATTTCTATCTTATTTTTTTTCCAGTATCCGCTTCAGGGCAGCATCCTGCTTTTCCTTTGCGTTTTCCAGATCAGCGAAATCACCCAGATCCCGCAGATTCAGCTCCACAGGCAGGCGCTTTTCCGCTTCTTCCTGCTGCCCACGGATCGTGGCAGGAATTTCGCCCTGCAGCTGGCCTTTTATGCTTTCTGCCCGCAGGAGGCAGACACTTTCCAGCGTCTCCACTGCCAAGAGATGATCTTCGTAGCTGCAATAGGCAGTAGGATCTTTTTCTACATAGGGCGCGATCATTTGGGCAGTCTGCCGAAGTTCCAGCTGAAAACGGCCGCTTTCGAAGTAGTCCCGAAGGAAGTCTGCAAAATAGCTGTGGTATTTGGCAAAATACTCCCCGTGCTTCATCAGCTCGTGATATAGAGGTCTGTTCAGCATCACCTGGCCTTCTGCAGGTGTGTTGATGGGATAATTGATAAGTATCTCCGGATCCCGGATGGGATTGCTCATCCCCAGAGCGTAGGTGCCAAAGGCCAGGTTATAATCCCAGGGCAGGATGCTGATTTTCCCTTCTTCCTCGTAAAGAAAGTAATTATGTCCCGTGGGTCCCAGATAGCTGTCCCAGTTCATCACGAAGACCTGCACCACGAAATAGCGGAGGACCTGATCGATCTCAACGGCGGATTCCAGATCTTCACCGGTGGATAGCGTTTTCAGGGCACGGATCAGCGCCTGCTCGGCCTCCGGGCTTGTTTTGAACTTGGCATTTTCGAAGATATTTGGGTAGCTGGCAGGATCATCGTCAATGTATTTCAAGGCCAGGTCTGCGTTTTCTGCATGCAGGGAACGGTAATCCGGTTTATAAAGTCTGCCGTGATCCCTGCCAAAATTGCGCCTGGCAAAGGCTTCCTCCGGCTCCTCAACGGCCAGGAAGAGGCCCCAATCCTCTCCATTGATCTGCAGCCAGACAAAGCTGCAGAGCGGGCTGGGAACAGCCATGAAATCCATCATGGAATAGGCCAAATAGCTTTTCAGATAGCTGTTGTCCTGAAAGGAGGAATCCAGGGAGAATTTATCCAGCCCATAATAGGAGCCGCCGGGCTGGAATTGGTCAAATTCCAGCTTCAGGCTGAGGCGGGAAAGGCCGTATTCCTTGCTGAGCCGCAGGGAATTGTTTCCCTTTGCCCGGACCCCGACCTGCTGAAAAAGCTCCCCATCGATCTCCACGTTGCAGGGAATATACTCTTCCTCCTCTGCGTTTTCCAAAAAGGCAGCCAGATCCTTAATTTCAAGATTGATGCTGTGTACCCGGCTGTCATCGAAAAGCCGCTCCACATAAGCGGGAAGACGGTAAGCCTTTTGGATCCCCAGCTGCTCCCCGAAGGAAAAGAGCAGCACCAGCAGGGCAGCCAGCAGAGCTGCGGCAATACAAATGCCATCGATATATTTGTGCTGTATCATAGGATCAGCCCATATAATCGCCGTTGTAGGAGACCAACGCAACGTGGCTGATACCCTTCATCTCTGCCAGGGCATTGACGAAGCTGCTGTCTTCCTCCTGCAGGCGTATTTCAAAATTCAGCTCGATATGGCTGGCATCCAGATTTTTGCTTTTCAGACTCAGCTTTTTGACCCGGCTGCGAAGGAAATCCCGGATCTCTTGCTCCTGCTCGCTGCTTTCGCAGTGCAGCAGGAGAATATAGGGGGAATCTACGCTTCTTCTTCTTGCGAAAAGCAGTAGCACAAGCCCGATGAAGATGCTGCCAAACACAGCCAGAAAGAGCAGGCCTGCCGCCAGAACGATGCCCACTGCGATAGACCAGAAGAGAAAGGCAATATCCATTGGTTCCTTGATGGCGGTACGGAAGCGCACGATGGAAAGGGCGCCAACCATACCCAGAGAAAGGACCACATTGCTGACGACTGTCAGGATCAGCATGGTGCTGATCAGGGAGAGTGCCACCAGTGTCAGGCCGAAGCTGGGGGAATACATGATCCCACTATAAGTTTTTTTGTAGATGAAGAAGATAAAAAGTCCAAGCAAAAAAGAAAGAGAAAGAGAAAGCACGATATCCAGCAGGGTGATGCTGCTTACGTTTTCCAGAAAGCTCGAAGTGAAGATGTCCTGAAAGCTCATGGGATCCGCTCCTTATCTTGAAATACTGTATAGGTAAAGCTCAATCGAAGCGCCGGCAGAGCGCATATTTGGAACAGGCCATTGATTGCCGGCCGGGGATCTGCACAGCCATACGCACCAATTCCGGCAGGAAGGAATCATATTTTACCTCCAGAATGGAGATTTCCTCTGCTACCTTGAGGAGGGGAAGCCGGGGGTTCAGAAAATCCAGGCTATACAGGCCGCTGCGGATTCTGCGATCCAGTGTGACACGCACATTTCCCGGCTTATAAAGGAAGGCCTCCCGATTATAGCAAACAATGGTTTTGGGCCGCAGCAGCTGCCCGCGGATCTTGCTGTAAAATTCCTGCAGCAGGGGTTCTTCTCTCTGCATAAGAAAAGCTTCATTCCCGGAAAGCAGCTGTTCTACCTCTTCACGGCAGAGCCTTGCGCTGCGTTTCCCGCAGAGCCCTTTGATTTTGAATTTTTTCTCCAGGCGGAAGAAGGAAAAATCTTCTCCGTAATAGCGGAGGCGGAATTTTTCCCGGCGGTCTGCACCATCCAGCTTTTCCCGCAGCGCATTGTCCCCTGGGCCATCGTAATAGAGGCTGCAAACCCGATAGCTTCCATCCGGGCCGGCGTTTTTATCGTGCGCAAAGAGTTTTTCCAATCTTTGCGTAAGCACCAGATCCTCCAAAAGGCTGATCTGGTGCTTGAATTCGTGTCGCAGCTTGACTGCCTTTTCTGCTTTAGTCATCGTAGT
>JAUMYD010000031.1 GCA_030528765.1 Bacillota bacterium | reverse complement strand
CATCAGGATGTCTCGATTTCGCATCTCAGATCTCCTCCTTTGCCATTTTTTCGTAAGCAGCGTAGGCAGCCTCGATGGAAGCCTTCACTGCGGTGGAGGTGTAGGTCACGCCGCTGATGGCATCGATCTGCGCAGCGCCATCGCGATCCGCAGCGCTGAACTGATCCGTGTAGCTGGGGTCAGCGACCTTGCTGCCCAGGCCGGGGGTCTCGCTGTGTTCGGTGACCTTCACCTTGGTCAGCATGCCTTCGGTATCTATGCCGCACATCACAACGACGGCACCGCCGTAGCCCTTTGCATTGCTGGTGAAGACCCAGCCCACAGTCTGGCCGTTGGCCTTGCCTTCGCTGATGGCTGTTACCTGGCCGATGCCGGCGGTGATGGCTTCTTCCAGCGGAAGCTCAACAAATTCGCTGGCCTCTGCCAGGACCTCCCGGCGGCTGGCATCAGCTGCCGCAGCCTTGGAGGCTTCGATCATGGGCAGGGTGAATTGATAGGTGAGCACCAGGGCGGCGCAGACGATCAGGCAGATCAGCGTCAGCACCACCGGGGGCTTGATCATATCTTTGTTCATTATTTGGAAGCCCCTCCTTTCTTCGCTTTTGCCACCAGGCCGCCAAAGGGACGGGTGACGAAGCAGCGGTCAATCAGAGGCGTGAACAGATTCATCAGCAGAATGGAGAAGGATACCCCTTCCGGATAATTGCCGAAGCTGCGGATGGCAACGGTCAGCAGGCCGCAGCCCAGGGCAAAGACGAATCTGCCGCTGCTGGTCAGGGGGCATGTGCTGTAATCCGTGGCCATGAAGAATGCGCCCAGCACCACGCCGCCGCTCATCAGCTGGAAGAGGGGATCCTGCCCCAGCAGCAGGCTGAAAACGGCAACGCTGCCCAGGTAGGTCAGGGGGATCACGGGGTGGATCACCTTGGTGATCAGCAGGAAGATGCCGCCGAGCAGCAGGGCGGCGATGCAGGTCTCACCCATGGAGCCGCTGTGCAGGCCGATGAACAGTTCCCAATAGGAAGGAAGCACCTCCGCGCCCTGATCCAGCAGACCCAGGGGGGTGGCGGAGCTGACGGCATCCATGGCCAGCTGGCGGGGCATGACCCAGTTGGTCATGGGCCCGGCGAAGGAGGCCAGCAGCATAACACGGGCAGTGATGGCCGGATTGGCAAAGTTCTGCCCGATGCCGCCGAAGAGCTGCTTCACGATGACGATGGCAAAGAAGCAGCCCACCAGTGCCAGGGGAATGGGCATGGTCACGGGCAGGTTCAGTGCCAGCAGAAGGCCGGTGACGGCAGCGCTCAGATCCCCGATGGGATTGGGGCGCTTCATGATGCGGCAGGCCAGGTATTCAAAGCCCACGCAGCCCGCCACGCAGCAGAGAATCAGTAACAAAGCACGCAGGCCGAACAGCCAGATGGAGGCTATTGAGGCCGGAACCAGGGAGATCAGCACCAGAGCCATGATCCGGGAAGTGTTTTCCGAGGAATGGATATGCGGCGCTGCCTGGACGATCAGATTTTTGCTCATGGAATTACCTCTTTTTCTGTTTCTGAGAGCTTATTTGCCTTTTTGCTGTGCTTCCCGCAGAAGCTTTTTGCCAAGCTTGTTCGCAAGAACCAGCTGCCGGTCTGCCGGGCAGACATAGGCGCAGCAGCCGCATTCCATGCAGAGATTGATCTTCAGGGTGCGCAGGGTCTCCACATCGCCCACTTGGCCGGCACGGTCAAAGAGGCAGGGCATCAGCCGCAGGGGGCAGGCCTGGATGCATTTGCCGCAGTTGATGCAGGGGGATTCTTTGGGTGTATAAACATCCTCCTTGGCCAGGGCGATGATGGCATTGTTGTTCTTCAGCACCGGGAAATTATCATTGAAAACGGAAATACCCATCATGGGGCCGCCCATGAAGATCTCCCCCGGCTCTGTGGAATAGCCGCCGCAGAAATCGATGATATCCCGGTAGATGGTGCCCAGAGGGACCAGCACGTTTTTGGGGATGGCAATGGCAGAGCCGGCAACGGTCAGCCATTTGTTCACCAGGGGCATGCCGGTCTCCAGGAACTGACCCAAAAAGGCCAGAGAGGAAACATTCATCACCAGCACGCCGTAATCCCCGGGCAGCTTACCTTCCTGGATGACCTGGCCGGTGATCTCATAGATCATGACCTTTTCGCCGCCCTGGGGGTAGCGGGTGGGCAGGACCTTCACCTTGATCTTATCCGTTTCCCGTTTCCGGAGCAGGGCAATGGCCTCCGGCTTGTTCCGTTCCACGCCGATAAAGGCCTGATCCAGCTCCAGGTATTGCATGACCGTTTCGATGGCCAGGAAGAGGTGCTTGGTGTATTCCACCATGGCGCGGTTATCCGCAGTGATGTAGGGCTCGCATTCCGCTGCGTTCACCACCAGGGTGTGCAGGCTGTTCAGCACTTTAGGGCTCAGCTTTGCGTGGGAGGGAAAGCCCGCGCCGCCCAGGCCCACCAGGCCGGAGCGCCGAACTGCAGTGATGAAGCTTTCCAGGCTGTCCACCTGAGGCGGCTGCACAGAGGGGTCCAGCTCCTGCTTGCCGTCGGATTCGATATGGATCGCATAAGTGACCACATTCTGGGTGGTGACGAATTCCTGAACGGCAGTGACGGTGCCGGAGACGGAAGCGTGGATGGGCGCACTGATCTTTTGCTCAGTATCGCCGATGGTCTGGCCCACCAGCACATGATCCCCCTTCTTCACCAGCGGCTGGCATTCCGCGCCGATCTGCTGGATCATGGGGATGATGACCTTTTTCGGGGTGGGCATGGGAATGATTGGAATATTTGCAGTCTCTTTATGATGGGATACGCTGACCCCGGGAAGATGGCTGCTGAATCGCCTTTTTTTCATGGCTCCTCCTTGCTGAAAATCCGATTTAGCTGGTATATATTAACATAAGAAGAGAAACAGGGCAAGGCTGAGAAATGTTTTTTGAAAATTTTGTTACATAGTGTATTGTTCTAGTTGATTTTCATGAAACCTCCACTATCTTGGAAATTTTTCAGCAAATTTTGCTTTTCAGGGCCGCTCCCTTCAGGGTACGGAAGAAAAAGGGCAGCTAAAAGCGATTTCTTCCTTGGGGAAGAGGCAGGTGTTTTTTCATAAAAAGAAAGAACGCATTCCTTTTGCTGCTTTTGGCAAAATAGAACACGTTCACTGTGCTGGAGTATTTCTGTCTTATTTAAAAAAAGATATATCGATATATGAATATCGGTATATCTTTTTCTGCCCATTCAGGGCCTGCGGAGGCTGTGGGGTTAGAAGAGCACATCATTTTCCCCACCCAGGCCCAGGGCGATGATGGTGTGGTGGATATGCAGGGCCATGGCATAGCGGCAGCCGCTGTGATCCCGGTTCATCAGGGCATTGAGGATGAGCCGGTTGTCCGCCAGGGTCATGTCAGCCAGGGCAGCATTCTCCGCATAGGTGTGCCAGGTATCGGAGATGGCATTGGTAATGATGGGCAGCAGCATGCACATAAACTGATTGTGGGAGGCCATGGCCAGAGCATTGTGCAGCTCCTGATCCGCTTCCGCCCAGTTCCCGCCGGAGTGGATATTTTTCTCCACCTTCTCCGCCTTGGCCTGGATATCCGACAGCTCCTCCTCATTGGCCCGCAGGCAGGCCAGGGCTGCGGTCTGCGGTTCAAACATCATGCGCAGCTCAAAAAGGTCATTCAGGCGGATGCGCACTGCCTCCAGCTGGGAAAGGCCCATATCCCCGCTGAGGCGGGCCCGGCTGGTGACAAAGGTGCCTGTGCCCCGGCGCACCTCCAGGATCCCTCTGGCCACCAGCAGGCGGATGGCTTCTCTGAGTGTGGTGCGGCTGACCCCCAGTATCTGCCCCAGCTCTCCTTCATTGGGCAGTTTTTCCCCCTCCTGATAACCGGGAGAGCCGGAAATCATTGCGAAAATCTCATTGGCTGCTCGTTCTGCCAGGCTTGGCTTCACAGACATTTTTCCTCCTGATAAATACATGTCTTACCTATAAAAAACAAGTCTTGACATAGTATCTCTGTATAAGGTAATATGATGTCGTAAGGATGTTTTACATCATACCATAGGCGAAGATAAAAAGCAAATCTACTTCCTCTCTTCAGCCTGTGAAAATGGATTTGGCAGGGGTTCCCTGCCGGAAAAGCAGGAGGAGAAGATGATTCAGAGCTTTGACGAGATAAAAACCCGCCTGGCCGGGGCTGAAAGCCGCACGCTGGCTGTGGCTGCCGCTGCCGATGCGGAGGTGCTTCGGGCCGTGGATGCCGCTGTGAAGGCCGGCTGGGCCAAAGCCATCCTGGTGGGGGATGTGGAAAAAATCAAGGAGATCCAGGCCGAAGAAGGCCTGGCGGATCAGGATTACGGCTATGTGCAGGAAGCGGAGCCCGCAGAGGCCTGCCGGACTGCCGTGCGTCTGGTTCGGGAGGGCAGTGCCCAGGTGCTGATGAAGGGCCTGGTGGATACCTCCGTGCTGCTGAAGGCTGTTCTGGATAAGGAGCAGGGCCTGCGGAAATCCCCTGTTCTTTCCCACCTGGCGCTTTTCCGGGTGCCCGGCCGGGAGAAGCTGGTCTTTGTGACGGATGCCGCCATGAACATCAGCCCGGATCTGGAGGCAAAGGCTGCCATCGTCCGCAATTCTGTGGAAGTGGCTCAGCGCCTGGGGCTGGAAGAGCCCATCGTGGCTGCGCTCTGCGCTGTGGAAAAAATCAACCCCAAAATGGCCGCTACCCTGGATGCGGATGCCCTGGTGCAGATGAACCGCAGCGGTGAGCTGAGCGGCTGCCGCATCCTTGGCCCCCTGGCCCTGGATAACGCTGTCAGCCCGGAGGCTGCCCGGCATAAGGGCATTCAGGATCCGGATGCCGGCCATGCGGATATTCTGCTGGTCCCCTACATCGAAGTCGGTAATGTGCTTTATAAGGCCCTGGTCTTTTTTGCCGGGGCAGAGAATGCAGGCATCCTGCTGGGCGCTGCTGCGCCCATCGTGCTCACCTCCCGGGCGGATTCGGATGAGGCTAAGCTGAATTCCATCGCCCTGGCTATGGCTGTCTGCTAGTGCAAAATGAAACAGAGGAGTTAAGAAAATGAGTGGATATCGCATCCTGACGATGAATTTCGGCTCTACCTCCACCAAGGCTGCTGTGTTCCAAGGGGAAGAAGTGCTCTGCAATGAGACCCTGCGCCACAGCCGGGAGGAGCTGGCACCCATCAAGACACTGGCAGAGAACGCGGAATTCCGCCTGCCGCTGATCCTCTCCTTCCTGGAGCGGAATGAGATCAGCCTGGAAAGCCTGGATGCCGTGGTCGGCCGCGGCGGGCTGACCCGCCCCATCCAGAGTGGTACCTATGCGGTGAATGAGGCTATGCTGGAGGATCTGCTGGCCTGCCGCTACGGCACCCATGCCTGCAATCTGGGGGCCATTCTGGCGGATAAGGTGGCCAAACCCCTGGGCCTGCCCGCCTATGTGGTGGATCCGGGCGTGGTGGATGAGCTCTGCGACATGGCCCGTCTTTCCGGTCATCCCGATATTCCCCGCCGCAGTGTTTTTCATGCCCTGAACCAGAAGGCTATGGCTCGCCGCTTTGCAGCGGAAAACGGTAAAAAATATGATGAACTGAACCTGATCGTGGCCCATATGGGCGGCGGCATCACCGTGGGCGCCCATAAGCAGGGTCAGGTGGTGGATGTGAGCAACGGCACCGATGGCGAAGGCCCTTACTCCGCCGAGCGCACCGGCTCCCTGCCCTTCATCAACATCCTGCAGCTGGTGGAAAGCGGTGCCATGGGTGATACCAAGGAGCTGCGCAAGCTGATGAGCGGCGGCGGCGGCCTGGCTGCCTACCTGGGCACCACTGATGGCCGCGCTATCAACGAGCGGGTGCAGCAGGGCGATGAATATGCCGAGCTGGTCTATCACGGCATGGCGTACCAGATCGCGAAGGAGATCGGCGCCATGGGCGCTGTGCTCTGTGGTAAGGTGGATCAGATCATCCTCACCGGCGGCCTGGCTTATGACGAAATGCTCATGGGCTGGATCAAGGAACAGGTCAGCTTCCTGGCACCTGTCACCGTCTACCCCGGTGAAGATGAGCTCACTGCCCTGAAGGAAGGCGCAGAACGCGTCCTCCGCGGCGAGGAAGAAGCCCGGACTTATTAAGGCAAAAAGTCCTTCCTTTTTTTAAAAAAAGGAAGCGAAAAAACACTTATTTTTGGCCTTTTCAGCATTTGAAAGCTAAGTCCAAAAATAAAAAGTTTCTTGCTTCTCCCAAGTTCGGCGCGCTCTTCGCGCCCCGAACTTTTACAAAGAAGAAGGGATTTAAAGGTTTTAAGCTTTTAAACGTTTTCCCAAGGCTTCACAAAAGAGTTTTCTTATAAATATAGTTTGTTCCTGGAACGAAAGATCGAGGAGGTAAACGCAATGGTAAAACTGAAGATCGAGCGGGAACGCTGCAAGGGCTGCGGCCTCTGCGTGCGTGCCTGCCCCAAGCAGCTGCTGAGCCTGTCGAAGACGGGTTTGAACAGCAAAGGATACCAGCCTGCAGAGCTGGGAGATGAAGCAGCCTGCATCGGCTGCGCAGCCTGCGCCCGGACATGCCCGGACGTATGCATCAGCATAGAGAAGGAATAGGAGGAAGCAGAGATGGTACGGCAATTAATCAAAGGCTGTGAAGCGATCGCAGAAGCAGCCATCCGTGGCGGCTGCCGGTATTTCTTCGGCTATCCGATCACCCCGCAGAATGATATCCCGGAATATATGTCTGCCCGCCTGCCTGAGATCGGCGGCGTGTTCCTGCAGGCAGAATCTGAAGTTGCAGCAAGCAATATGGTTTACGGTGCAGCAGGCGCCGGTGCCAGAGTCATGACCAGCTCCTCCAGCCCGGGCATCAGCCTGAAGCAGGAAGGGATCAGCACCATCGCCGGTGCGGAGCTGCCCTGCGTGATCGTGAACGTGATGCGCGGCGGCCCCGGTATCGGCGGCATTCAGGCCAGCCAGGGTGACTATTTCCAGGCCACCAAGGGCGGCGGTCACGGCGATTACCGCCTGATCGTTTTCGGCCCCGCCTCCATTCAGGAGACTGTGGACATCATGTATAACGCTTTTGACATCTCCGATAAATACCGCACGCCGGTGATGATCCTGGCAGACGGCCTGATCGGTCAGATGATGGAGCCGGTGGAAATGCCGGAATTCAAGAGCGATGAAGAGATCAAAGTGGAAAAGGACTGGGCAGCCCTGGGCTGGGAAGAAGGCTGCGGCAAATCCAGAGCGGTCATCAATTCCCTGTATATCGCCGATGGCGAGCTGGAAGCCCTGCATGAGAGACTGCAGGCCCGTTACCGGGTGATCGAGCAGAACGAGACCCGCTTTGAGACCTACCTGGCAGAGGATGCAGAAATCCTGCTGACCGCTTACGGCACCATTTCCCGCGTGTGCCGCTCCGCAGTGGATGAGCTGCGTGCGGAAGGCATTAAGGCCGGCCTGTTCCGTCCCATCAGCCTGTGGCCCTTCCCCAGTGCAGCAATGGCGGAAGCCGCAAAGGCAGAGAGCGTGAAACATCTGCTGGCAGTAGAGATCAGCGCAGGCCAGATGGTGGAAGATGTCCGTCTGGCAGTGAACGGCGCAAAACCCGTTGATTTCCTGGGCCACCCCGGCAGCCAGATCGCCACGGTGGAAGAGATCAAGGAACGGGTACGTGCCCTGGTGAAGGAGGCATAAGGCATGAGTGAGACCGTATTTGCGCGGACAAAAGGTCTGCGAGAGGTAGAAATGCATTACTGCCCTGGCTGCGGCCACGGCATCGTACATCGTTTGGTAGGCGAAGTTTTGGAAGAAATGGGTATGCTCTCCAAGGCAGCAGGCGTTGCCCCGGTCGGCTGCGCTGTTTTCGCCTACAATTATTTCAACTGCGATATGTTTGAAGCTGCCCACGGCCGTGCCCCGGCAGTGGCCACCGGCATCAAGCGCGTTCACCCGGAACACTGCGTCTTCTCCTACCAGGGCGACGGCGACCTGGCCTCCATCGGTGCGGCAGAGATCGTCCATGCGGCCCATCGCGGTGAGAAGATCACCACCATCTTCATCAACAATGCCATTTATGGCATGACCGGCGGCCAGATGGCTCCCACCACCCTGGTGGGCCAGAAAGCCACCACCTGCCCGAAGGGCCGTGACCCCGAACACTGCGGCAAACCCATCCGCATCGCGGAAATGCTGGCAACCATCGAAGGCTCTGCCTACATTGAACGCACTGCAGTGAACAGCACCGCAAACATCATCAAGACGAAGAAAGCCATCCGCAAGGCCTTTGAATGCCAGATGGAGCGGAAGGGCTTCTCCATGGTGGAAGTTCTCTCCACCTGCCCCACCAACTGGGGCCTCTCCCCCGTGGAATCCATGGAATGGCTGGAAGAGAACATGATCCCCTATTACCCGCTGGGCGTTTTCAAGGACAAGGAGGTGTAAGGCATGCTGGAACGTGATATTTTCGCAGGATTCGGCGGCCAGGGCGTGCTGCTGATGGGCCAGCTGCTGGCGCAGGCTGGTCTCTATGAAGACAAACAGGTAGCTTGGCTGCCTTCCTACGGCCCGGAAATGCGCGGTGGTACGGCGAACTGCTCCGTGACCATCTCTGATAAGGCCGTGGCTTCCCCCATCATCGATAACCCCACTTCTCTGGTTGTGATGAATCGTCCTTCCCTGGATAAATTCGAAAAAGCCGTGATCCCCGGCGGCAAGATCTTCGTAAACAGCTCCATTATCGACCGTAAAGTCGAACGCGAGGATGTGGACGTTTATTATGTGGATTGCAGCGCCATTGCCCTGAAGCTGGGCAATCCGAAGGTCGCAAATATCGTGATGCTGGGCGCTTACATCGAAGCCACCAAATGCGTGGAGCCGGAAACGGTCATCAAGGCCCTGCAGCATAAGCTGGGTGAGAAAAAGGCGCACCTGATCCCCCTGAACCGTGAAGCACTGGAAGCAGGAGCTGCCTGCGTTAAGTAGAAATAAAAAGAAGGCGTTTCATCTTTCTTTTAGGAGGCAATAGAATGAAAATGGATATCAAAGTCACTCTGACGGAACAGCCCAAAGCTCGCCCGACAGATGAAAGCAAGCTTGGCTTCGGGAAGACCTTCTCCGACCATATGTTTGCCATCGATTACAGTGCTGCCGAAGGCTGGCACAATGCCCGCATTCAGCCCTATCAGCCCTATGTGATCGACCCCGCTTCCCCCGTGCTGCATTATGGCCAGGAAATTTTTGAGGGCCTGAAGGCTTACCGCACTGCGGATGACCACATTCAGCTCTTCCGTCCCATCGAGAATGCCCGCCGCATGAACCGCAGCGCGGAACGTCTCTGCATGCCCGATCTGGATCCGGAATTCCAGGTCGAGGCCATGAAGTGCCTGGTAGAAGTGGAAAAGGACTGGGTCCCCCGTTCTGCCGGCACCTCCCTCTATCTGCGTCCCACCATGTTCGGTGATGGTGCTGTTCTGGGCGTGCATCCTGCTCCGGTTTATCATTACTTCATCATCACCGCTCCCTCCGGTGCATATTATGCCCGTGGCTTGGCCCCTGTTCGCATCCACATCGAAGACAATTATGTCCGTGCGGTCCGCGGCGGCGTTGGCTTTGCCAAGACCGGCGGTAACTACGCAGCCAGCCTGAAGGCTGCTGCGGAAGCCTCTGCCAAGGGCTTTGATCAGGTCCTCTGGCTGGATGGCCGTGAAAACAAATACATCGAGGAAGTCGGCGCCATGAACATGATGTTCGTTCTGGGCGATACCCTCGTTACACCCATGCTGGAAGGCAGCATCCTGCCCGGCATCACCCGTGATTCCGTTCTGACCCTGGCCAAAGATCGTGGCATGAAGGTGGAAGAACGCCGCATCAGCGTGGAAGAAATTCTGGAAGCCTATGAAGCCGGCGTGCTGAAGGAAGCTTTCGGTACCGGTACCGCTGCGGTCATCTCCCCCGTTGGCGAGCTGGAATACAAAGGCCGTCAGCTGATCATCAACAACAATGAGATCGGCCCTGTGGCGCAGGATCTTTATCAGACCCTGACTTCTATCCAGAACGGCAGCGCTGCTGATCCCCACGACTGGATCGTTAAAGTTTGCTAATCTTTCAAACCCTGTCTGCCCTTTGCAGGCAGGGTTTGCCTTTCCCCTCTTTTCAGTATACAGGCAGCAGCAATGGCAGCTCCTTTCAGGGCGCTGCCATTGTTGCTGCCTGGGGTCAGGCTTTTGCCGGATGAGCCTTTTTTCAGGTAAAGCACCCCTTTCCTGAAAGAAAAGAAGCAAAAGAACTTCAGAATTTATCCTGTGGCATGCAACAGAAGTATCGGCCCAAGGAGGAAAGTTTCTCGCTTCCTCTTTTCAAGTTCGCTTCAAGTGAATTTGTGAGAAGAACGGTTTTCGGGAAAAAAGCAGGCAAAACCTTTCTTTTCTTGAAAGAAAAGAAACAAAAGAACTTCAATTTTTGTCCTGCAGCATGCAATAGAAGTATCGGCCCAAGGATGAAGTTTCTCGCTTCCTCTTTTCAAAGAGGAAGGATTTTCGGGAAAAAAGCCTGCTCCATATAGAAAAAAGACCGCCGAAACGGCGGTCTTTCGTATATCTGAAATTAGTCCAGATAATCCTTTAATTTCTTGCTGCGGCTGGGATGACGCAGCTTCCGCAGGGCTTTTGCCTCGATCTGGCGGATGCGCTCACGGGTGACGCCAAAGACCTGCCCCACCTCTTCCAGGGTACGGCTGCGGCCGTCCTCCAGGCCAAAGCGCAGCTGCAGAACCTTTTTCTCCCGGGGGGTCAGGGTGCCCAGCACGTCCTCCAGCTGCTCCCGCAGCAGAAAGAAGCTGGCAGCCTCTGCCGGTGCCAGGGCTTCCTCATCCTCGATGAAATCGCCCAGGTGGCTGTCCTCCTCCTCACCGATGGGGGTCTCCAGAGAGACCGGCTCCTGAGAGATTTTGAGGATCTCCCGGACGCGTTCAGCGGGGACTTCCATCTCCGTAGCGATCTCCTCCGGAGAGGGGTCACGGCCCAGCTCCTGAATAAGCTGGCGCTGCACGCGGATCAGCTTGTTGATGGTCTCCACCATATGCACGGGGATGCGGATGGTGCGGGCCTGATCCGCAATGGCGCGGGTGATGGCCTGCCGGATCCACCAGGTGGCATAGGTGCTGAATTTATAGCCTTTGTGGTAGTCGAATTTTTCCACAGCTTTGATCAGGCCCAGATTCCCCTCCTGGATCAGATCCAGAAAGAGCATACCGCGGCCTACATAGCGTTTGGCAATGCTGACCACCAGGCGCAGATTGGCTTCTGCCAGACGGCGTTTGGCATCCTCATCCCCTTCCTCCATGCGCTGGGCCAGAGAAATTTCTTCCTCAGCGGAAAGAAGAGGCACGCGGCCGATCTCCTTCAGATACATGCGTACAGGGTCATCGATAGCAACGCCCTCCGGCACGGAAAGATCGATCTCCAGGGGGACTTCCACCGCAGCGATCTCACTTTCGTCCGGCTCAGCAAGATCCTCCAGTGGTTCCTCGATGCAGACCAGCTCGATCCCGTTTTGGGCCAGCTGATCATAAATCTCCTCCACCTGGGCAGTACTAATCTCCACCTCATGAAAGGCGGTCATAATCTCGCTCATGGTGAGCTGTCCTTTTTGTTTGCCGATCTCCAGCAATTTTTTGGCGATTTCTTCGCGAGTTCTGTGTTCCACAGAGAAGTTCCTTTCTGCACCCGGCCCGCTCAGGTCGGTCAATTCAGAGGAGATAGGGGCTAGAGCCCTTTCAGCTCCCGGGTCAACTCATATTTTTCTTTCATCAGAGCTAAAGTATCCTCTTTGCTCTGATCTGCCTCTGCGATCTGCTTTTGCAGCTGCAGCAGGCGCTCTTTTTTAGCATGCCGCTGAATACTACAGATGTAATCCCCTGCCAATCGTTCCCGATCCTCCGTGGGACAATCCGTTTCTAATAATTTCAACAAAAATTGCCGTAACCCTTCCTTTTCGGCATTCAGATGATTGAATAAAGTCCGGGGATCAAAATCATATTCCGGGCCTAAGTCACAAATGAAGTCGATTAGCTGGGCTTCTTCGTTATTTGAAGGGAAATTTTCTCCCAATTCGGAAAGCGCATTTTCAAAAATATTTTTATCACTGAGGCTGAAGATCAGCAGCTGCCGATTGGCGATACGGCAGGGGCGGTCCGGCGGGCAGGGGCTGCTGCGGCGGCTGGGCCGGGCCGGAGCTGCTGGTTGGCTGCTGCGCCCGCTGCGGGAAAGATCAGCCCGGATGGCGGATTCCGGCACATGCAGGCTGCGGGAAAGCTGGAGAATGAAGCTTTCCAGCTCTGTGGCATTGCTGCAGCGGCGCATGGCCGGCAGGAGCTCTGCCACGATGGCGCCCTTTCCGGCGGCTGTGCTGCTGTCCTGCCGTTCCATGGCCTTCAGCAGCAGATAATCCAAAGTCGGGTAGCTGTTTTTTTCCAGCAGGGCTTCCCAGCCTTCCAGGCCCTGCCTGCGCAGGAAATCGTCCGGATCCTGCTGCTCCGGGAGCAGTAAGACCCGGGGCTGGGTGAATTCGAAGGAGGAGAGCCGCTCCAGGGAAGCCAGCGCAGCTCTGGTGCCGGCAGCGTCTCCATCGAAGGCCAGCACCACCTGAAGCTGGGCGGGCTGCTCCGGCGCGTAGCGGTAGAGCAGGCGGGCCTGCTCCCCGGTGAAGGCTGTTCCCAGGGAGGCCACTGCATTGCTGACACCATGCTGGTGAGCGCTGAGCACATCCATATAGCCTTCCATAATGACCACCTGGCCCCGGCTGCGAATGCTCTCCCCAGCCAGATCCAGCCCGTAGAGATGCTGTGATTTATTGTAAATGGGGCTTGTCTGGGAATTCAGGTATTTGGGCTGCTCCTCATTGATGGCGCGGCCCCCAAAGGCGATGACGGCTCCCCGGGCATCCCGGATGGGGAAGATCAGGCGGCCGTGAAATTTATCATAGAAGCGGCCGTTTTTGGCTGAGCGGCTCACCAGCCCGGAAAGCAGCTGCAGCTGCTGGCTGTAGCCTGCGGCGTTCAGAACATTGTGCAGAGCCTGCCAATCCTCCTCCGGGGCGGCACCCAGGCCAAAGCGGGCGGCCACCTCCGGGGAGATCGCTCTTTTCTTCAGGTAGGCCTGTGCCTGGCGGCTTTGGGAAAGCTGCTCCCGGTAAAAGTTCGCGGCCAGCTGATGCATGGCCAGCAGGGATTGCCGCTCCTGCATGCGCCGCTGCTCCTCCGGAGAAAGGTTCTTCTCCGGGATCTTAATGCCCTGGCGGTCTGCCAGGCGGCGCACCGCATCAGCAAAGGGGATATGCTCGATCTCCTGCAGGAAGCCGATCACGTTTCCACCCTGGCCGCAGCCGAAGCATTTGTAGATCTGCTTATCCTCATTCACAGAGAAGCTGGGCGTATCCTCATTATGAAAGGGGCAGAGCCCGAAAAAATTCCGGCCCCGTTTCCGCAGGGAAACATATTCGCCCACCACATCAACGATATTGGATTGCTGCAGGATTTCTTCAATGATTTCCTGCGGGATCAAATTCGCCATGGCTCCATTCTCTCCTTTGGTGGAATGCTTAATTCGCTGAAAGAATGGGTTTTTCCTGCTTTCTTTCATTATAATATGCGATTTCTCTGCTGTTTTTCGGAAAAAGTGCAGAAAGGCTTTGCTGCAACTCTGTATTTGTCAGTATGCACGAAAAATCTGGAAATTATTCCCCCTGCCGCCCCGGTATAGGCGGGGCCTCTTTGGGAATACTAGCTGCGTAGCCCGATCAAACAGAGCCGGGAAAGGAAGTGCCTTTTCTCCCCCTGGCGAAAGAAGAAAAGGAGGTATAAGATGAACCAGCAGAACAATAACCAGCGGAAGCAGAA
>JAUMYD010000175.1 GCA_030528765.1 Bacillota bacterium | reverse complement strand
GTTGCGGCGGCTGCTGCTGCGGCTTCTGCTGTTGCTGTTGTTGCGGCTTCTGCGGGGGCTTCACAGTCTCCGGCGGGCGGGCATTCGTTCGCGCAGCTGCTTTCGGCTGCGTCTCTTTGCTCTCTGCCTTTTCCCCCTGCATCATCAGCTCCTGCTCTTGCTCTTCCGACTGCGGTGTAGCCATGATGATCTCCTCATTCAGCTGCTGCTGCAGCAGCTCCACCGATAAGCTGGCCGGGTTCTCGTAGCCCAAAAAGCTGAAAAAGAAGGCCTTGAATCTTTCCCACAGGCTGATCTCCCGGGAAGGATGGGGCCCCATTTCCATGAAGTCCTCCGTCCGCAGGATGAGGAAGTTCAGCTCCCGCATTTCCCACAGCAGGCGGATCTCCTCCTGCGGTTCTGCTCCCATTTCCTCTGTTTTAGGGCGGACAGAAGCATTTTTGCGTTCAAAAAGAAAGGTAAAGGCTCTGTCCAGCCTGGCCTGCCCTTCCGGATTCCCTTCTTTGCTCAGGGCATCAAATTTCTTTTCCAGTGAATGATATTTTCGGAGCAATCCCTGATAAAATGCGGTAGACATAAGCTTCCTCCTTTCGGCTTCCCAAGGATCCGCTTTTCAGCAGTGCCAGAGGGCACCCCTGCTGCGTTTTCAGCTGCACAGGCATTGCCCGGCCGGAAAACACAGTATAAATCGACTACTTTTATTTTAGCATGATGCGAATAAAAAACAAGTCCGCTTTGAAAAAAGCAGAGCCGGGGGCCGGGGAAAGTGCTTTTGTTCACCCGCCCTTCCCTTACTAAGCCGGCTGAGCGGGCTTAGCACCTTCCTTCTGCCTTTGCCGCCGCCCCGGTTTCCCCGGGATACAGGGAGAGGGGCATAAAAGAGCAGCCTGCCATGTTCAAGAAAGCCGGGTCTCCCCCCCTGCCGGAGCGGAGCGCACACCTACAGCTTTCTTTCACAAGCAGAGGGACAGCAAAATGAATTGCTGCCTCTCTGTTTTATGTGCAGCTCAGCTCCTCGGGCTTTGCTTTTCCTTTGCAGCGGGGAAGAAAAGGCGCTTCGTGAAGAAATAGCAGATGGGAATGGCGTAGAGATAGACCGCATACAGCAGGGCTCCCTGATCCGCGCCCAGCATGGCCAGGGGAACGGCGCTGGCCACCGACCAGGGGATCAGCCCGGCGATGGTCATGATGGAGCTGCCGATATCCACAGCCAGCTCCATGGAGGAGGCCCCTTTTTCCCGGTAGACCGGGCCCAGCAGCTGGCTGCCCATCACGGTGCCGATGGCCTGATTGCAGAAAACCCCGCCCACCAGAATGGAGCACAGCAGCTGCGTGGGGAAAAGCCCCAGGCGATCCGCGATACGGCCCAGCTTGCTCTCCAGACCCTGCAGCAGGGAGGCACCCTGGAAAAGGCCGGAATAGGCATTGGAAAGCAGCACCACGCCGCAGGCGCTGGCCATGGAGAGGATGCCCCCGCCGGAAAGGGTCTCCGCCAGGCTGCTGCCCTGCATCTGCCAGCCGAAAACGCAGGAGATCAGCGTGGGCAGCAGGGGCTGCTTCTGCAGGAAAAGGGCCAGCAGCAGAGCCAACACCGCGCTGATGGCCAGGCTGCTCAGGATGCGCAGCCGACACCAGGGGAGGATCAGCAGCACCAGGGCGGGCAGCAGGCAGAGCCAGTGCAGCTGAAAGCCCTCTGCCAGGGCCCGGCTGACCTCGGCATCCACCTGCACGATGGGGTTAAAATAAGAAAGAAGAGCGTATATCAGCAGGCAGAGCAGCATGGGCAGCAGGCTGCTCCGCAGCATCATTTTTACATAGGAAGGGTGATCCACCCCCGTCACCTGGCAGGCCAGCATCCCGGCGGAGCTGGCCGGGGAGCAGCGATCCCCAAAATAGGCCCCGGAGAACACAGCGCCTGCTGTCAGCAGCAGATCCACGCCCCCGCCCCGTGCCAGCACCATCAGCACCACGCCGGCAGTGCCGCAGACCCCAAAGCTGGTCCCCAGCAGGAAGGAGAGCAGAGCAGGCAGCAGAAAGGCGATCAGCAGGAAGAGCCGGGGGGAGATCAGCTCCAGGCCGTAATAGACGAAGAAGGAGATGGTGCCGCTGGCCCGCCAGAGTGCGGTGAGGCAGCCGATGCAGAGCATCACCTTCACCACGGGCACAGCGGTCTTGGCCCCCTGCAGGGCCATTTTCCGCAGGCTTGCCCAGGAATGCCCCCGCCGCTTCGTCAGCAGCAGGAAGCAAAGCAGGCCCAGCAGCAGGGCATAGAGAACGGAAAGATCCAGCAGCAGGCAGCACAGCACTGCGGCGATGAAAAGAAAAAAGGCGATCAGCAGATCCATAGTGGAGCCCCTTTGTGTAAGAGAATATAGAAACACCTGTGTGGGAAAAGACCACGACAATTTTTTATTATAGCATTGTTTTCAGAAAAAAGGAAGCCCTCTCCTTCTTTCTCCCCTGCTCCGGGCATAAAAAAAGGGCCACCCGAAAACAGGTGGCCCGAAAAAGCGATGCTTATTCCATGGGCATGAAGTAGATCCACATTTCATCCAGATAAACAGCAAGGCCATTGCCGTAGCGGATATAGGGAGCGCCAACGGAATCAAAATTGCTCTGCCCTTCTTCCGTAGGGGTTTCGGAAAGATCCACAAAGGAAGTAATGGTATCCATAGCATCCATATCACCGTAGAAATCATGGAGCACCACATTGCTTTCGATATAAACCTTGCCACCAACCATGATCTTGCCATCGGAAGCAACCTCTGCACCCAGCTCATGGCCGGCACTGTCCACGATAATCGGCTCTTCTTCACCGTCTGCGGCCTGTTCCACGCTGCCATCCGCAGCACCGCCGGGCGCCCCGGCATCATCACCGCAGGCAGAGAAAAGGGTCAGGGACATGAGCAGGAAAAGAACAATAGCTAAGGTTTTTTTCATGTTTATTTACCTCCTATGGCGAACAACTGCCAAAATTTTAACAAGATATATAATTTGACGCGGGAGAAAAAAATCCTCTTCGTCACAGAAAGTTCATCCCGGAATCGGGACCTTTTCGGGGAAAAGGTATAGTTTTTCGGAAAAGAGGGCATACTGCCGGGTAAGAAAGAAGCCGGGAGGAATGCCGGATGGAGGAAAATCGCTTTTTGCAAAGAGGGCCGGGGCGGGAAAGGGCCTGCCGACTGTTGTTTTCCGTGCTGGCTGTGCTGCTGGTCTGCGCTTCCCTGCTGCGGGAGAGCAGCCTGGAGCCGACGCTGCAGGCAGAGGAGCTGCGCCTTTCCGGAGCAGAGCAGGCAGAAGCCGCGCTCATTTCCGGGGAAGCCACTCAGCTGCCCGCAGGCGCA